>NZ_CAAAFR010000137.1:0-3107 GCF_900634745.1 Protofrankia symbiont of Coriaria ruscifolia | reverse complement strand
TAACAGTGGCACTGAAACGAGCATTTATTTACGCCGCACTAGTCATCACTCTTTCGAGAATATGTCTCGCTGGATACGAGTTCGTCTATCCAAGCGGATATGGTGTCCGTCGTGATCATACGTTCGATGTCGACCGCGTGCCCCAACACGGCTCCGAACCGGCTCACGAGCTCAACAGCTTGAAGCGATGATCCGCCGAGAGTGAAGACATCGTCCGTTTCTTCCAAAGGTCGCCCGTAGACCTCCTCGACTGCGCGCAGCAGTTCGATTCGTTCTGCCATTTTAACTCCCTCGTTTCCTGTGTAGGTCCGGTCGCCGGAGGCTGGTGTCTGTTCTCGGAAGAGATGCGCGAATGAGCCGTTCTGCTGCACGAGCTCTTCAAATTTTCCTTGCTCCACGATCCGCCCTTCTTCCATGACATAGATGCGGTCCATCCGGCGAAGTGTCCAGGCACGATGCGAAACAATGATCGTTGCGCGCGCTCCGCTCGTACGGCGAAGCTCATCGAAAATTTCAACCTCCGTCTCCGCATCAATAGCCGATGACGGCTCGTCCAGGATCCAGACATTCGCGTCACGCAGGTACACGCGTGCGAGAGCGAGACGCTGCCATTGACCTCCCGACAGTCCTGAACCACCCCATACCTCGCCGAGTTGGGTGCGTTCGCCGTTGCGCAGATCCTCCACAAAGTCGGCAGCACGGGCTGCCCGGAGTGCGGCGTGAATCGCTTTCGAATCGCTGTGGTCTGCCCGGCCCAGGCGCACGGACTCCTCGACTGTTACCTCATACTTCCCGTAATCTTGCGGCATCGATCCGAACCCGCGAAGCCACCAGTCCTGCGCCGCAGGAGCTACCGGAATCCCATTTGCCAGCACCTCTCCTGAGGCGATCGGCGCGAGCCCGAGCAAAGCGTTCAAAAGGGTCGTCTTCCCTGCTCCATTTTTGCCGACGATTGCGATCATCTCGCCCTGGGAGACTCGGAGTGACGCTCCCTGGACCGCGAATCGGTCACCACCGGCATACGACACGCAGACGTCGCGCATTTCGATTTCGCGGATGTCAGCATCGCGCCACCCAGGCGGGGCGCTTGATTTCGCCGCGGGCCTGTCAAGGAATGCGAGGAGCGCATAGACAGTTGGGGCATACTGCACGAGTCTGGAGATCTGGGAGCCACCTTGAGCGACTGCGTTCACTGCCCCGAAGACTCCGTAGACGGCCGCGACCGCCGTGGGATTGAAACCGACGTTCGACAGCACTGCGAAGAGGGCGAGCCCAAAGAGGATCGCATTGGTTCCGGCCGCCATCCCCGTTGCTCGAAGGCCGGCGCGAATAGGTTCCTTTCGCACCGCGCATATTTGTGATTGCGCGTCCTTCTCGAGTTGTGCTATACGTCCCATCGTACCGAAGGCGGTCAGTTCGAGAAGCGCCGACCTGCTGCTCAGCGTCTCGCGAATGTAACGCTCGCGACGGTAGACGCGACCCAGGCGGAGCCACATGCTCTTCTGCGATCGACTTACATAGAAGCCGATCACCAAGGTCGGGATGATGCTCATGACGGTGAGCACGCTGGCTACCCAGCTGTACCGTGCGAGCGTGATCACAACCCCGATCGCGCCGAGGATCGCCTCCGCGGCGAGCAGGGCGTCCGCGTACGTTCTCGATATGTGGTCGACGATCGCTCGACTATGCCCTTCGATCTGGGACGCGAGATCCTCGGCGACTATTTCCGCCGGAGTCAGCCGAGACGCGCGGTCGGCAAGCCGACTCTGCAGCCCGGCACCGGTGTCGAGCTGCACGATCTCGGCCACGAAATCGCGAATCGATCGCAATGGCCCGACGAGGCCGACAAGCACCACGATCAGGGCAAGAGTGACCAGTGCCGAGCTGTAGTCGGCATGCGGTGAACCGAGCTGTTGTAGCAGTGACGCCATGAGCAGCACCTGCGTACCGGGAACACAGGCGAACAAGAGTGAGAGCAGCGCGATGGTAGCTGAACTCCACCGAGCGGCCTTGAAGCTGAACCGCGCGACCAATAGCCCGGTCTTAAGCAATTGGCTCCCCTTACTCCTTGTACATAACGCGGTCACACGTGCTCATCGATGAGCCTTTTCCAGTAGCGGTTCGTCGTGGCAGGTAGTCATAACATCCGGTGTCCGTGCTGGCTGTCAGGCGGCCCGGCGGTGCTCGATGTGGAGGAGCACGAGGGCGGCCTGGATGATCAGGCCGATGTTCCAGGGGCCGAGGGTGACATTCTCCAGGGCGCGAAAGGTGACCTTGAGAAGCGCGTTCGCGCGTTCGCCGACGGCGCGCAGCGCGCTGTGGACCCGGTTGTGCTTCTGCTGATCCTCGCGCAGGCCTCCGCCCTTCACTCGCTTGCAGAGGATCACGACCTGGTCGGCTCACCCTTCCTAGCCGAGATCGGTGAGGATCCCGCCGCCGTCGGCGGTCCAGTCCGGCCAGGACCGGCAGCGCGCAGGGAGGCAGGCAGGGCGGTGCTGTCGTGCTTCACGGCCGGGGCGCACGCCCGAGACCCACAGCCGCCAGCCGTCGTCCGGGGCGGCGACGACCTGGACATTGCGTGGTTGTGGACCTCGCCGGACCACCACAGGTCCACCCCGCGGGTCGGCCCGGGCACGCAGACCCAGTCGGTCTCGACGACCGTACCGTCGACGACCACGTGGCCGCAGCCGGCGGCCTTCGCGGCCAGCAGCGCGTTGCGCAGGTCGAGGGCCTGCCAGGCGAGCACTCTGATCCCCTTCTGCAGGTAGCGGTAGCCTGCGGACAGGCTGATCCCGTTGTTCCGACACATGTGCTTCACCCGCTTGCCGTCACCGAACCAGCGTAGGACAAACACGGCCTGTTCCCGGCAGGACGGGACGCGGGTCCCTTTCCGGGTACCGATGCGTTCGGCGAGCAGCAGCGCGGCCAAGCGCGCGACGGTGTGGTCGCCGAGTTCGGCGGTGTATGTGACACTCACAGAAAACGCGGGGCCTCTCGGAAGCTGATCCGTAGGAGGACAACTTCCTACCAGGTGGCCGTAAAGAAATAACTACATCTTTTATTCTCTACGCCGCTACAAGCGCTTCGAGGGTATAATTCCACTCGCC
>NZ_CAAAFR010000136.1:23347-27535 GCF_900634745.1 Protofrankia symbiont of Coriaria ruscifolia | reverse complement strand
GCCGCCTTCGGCCTGACCAACGTCGCCAACCAGCAACGCCGCGCCCGCTACGTCGCCTCCCGCTCCACCCGCCCCGCCTGGCTACACCCCGTCACAAACTTCACGTTGGCAGCGTGATCAGACGATTACACATTCCAGCTCAGTGCGGAGAGCCCTATTAGCCAGCACGACGGCCACGGACGCGGGCGAGAGCGTTGAGGGCTGTCTCGTCGGCCGTGGGTAGCGTGTGTAGGTAGCGTTGCGTTGTGGCGATCGAGCCGTGTCCCAGGCGCTCTTTTACGACTTGAAGGTCGGCACCGCCGGCGAGAAGCCAGGAAGCATGGGCATGGCGCAAATCGTGGACGCGTACCCGTCGGCCGATCCCGGCAGCCTCCACCGCAGGGTGCCAGATTTGTTTGCGGAACCAGTCGCCGGGGATGTGCCCGTCGGTGTCGCGGCGGCGTCGCTTCCGCGGGTTGTCCTTGCCGGCTGCCCGGCGCTTGGCCCGGTAGGCGGCGTAGGCGCCCTTGCAGTGCTGGCAGTGGCACGGCGCCATTGAGTAGGCGGTGATCGTGCCGTGCCGGTACTGGCGGCCCTTCGCGTTGGGCTCGGTCAGCCCGAGCGTGTCAGGATCTTCAGGAGGCTCGACGCGGGCCTTGGGCTCGTTCTGCTCAGGCATCGGGAACAGCAGGTCATCCGGTCCCAGACCCTTCGCGTGGATGTACTCCCGGAGCTTGTCGACCATCTGATTACTGACCTTGAAGCGCCGATACTCCTTGTCCTTCGGGTACTGCTGCACAAGGAATCTGCCGCCGGTCGGATGGTCCTTCGGGTTCAACTCCACCACGGCCCGGCTGACCGTCACGATGCCGGTGTTGAGGTTGATGTCGCGGGGGCGCAGTTCGGTCAACTCGCCCCAGCGCATCCCGCTCTCGATGTCGAGTTCGACGAGGAGTTGGAGGACAGAGTCGTTCAGCTTCCCGTAGATCAGATCGAACTGTTCGGGTGTGATGATCTGCAGTGGCTTCTTCGGTACCTCGGGAATCTTCACGCCTCGGCATGCGTGCAGGAAGGTGATCTGGTCGTTCAGCGCGGTCGTGAAAATCGCGCTGAGGATGGTCATGTTCTTGTCGATGACGTTCGGGCCGAGCCCCCGGTCGACCTGGTCGGTCACCCACTCGCGCACGTCCGCCAGCATGATCTCGGCCATCCTCATCTTGCGGAACCAGGGAAGGATGTGCGCGTTGAGGTTGTACTGGTATGTCTCGCGCGTACGCGGTTCCATCACGTGGTTGGGGAGCCAGGTCTCCTCCACGTAGGTGCCGAAGGGCTGCCGGCCGCGGCGTGGGTCGCCGACGCGGCCCTCACTCTGCTTGACCTCCGCCCGCTGCCAGGCCTGGTCCGCATCCCGCTTCGTGTTGAACGTCCCGGCCGACCGCAGTTGGCCGCGCAGGTCCAGATAGCACGCTGTGTATCGCGGCTTACCGTCCTTGCCGGTCCGCTTCTTGGCGTAGCCCATGCCCACCACTCCACTGATCATCCGTCCGTGATTTGTCCGCGGACGAGGGCGGCACCGCTTGGTAGCCGCCAGCATGTGACGGCACGAAAAGTGCCGCCTGAACAGCATTTCAGTAGTTGGGCAAGATTGCTTGAACAGTCCTACTTCGACGTAAATGTTCCCTCGCACGGAGGAGACCAGGGGTTCGAGTCCCCTCACCTCCACATATGATCATTGTTGTAACCTGCGATGATCTCGTTTCGACAATTGTCGATCATGGATTTTTTCGGCCGTGCGTGCTCATACCATGATTGTCTTATATGACGTTCTGTGATTGTACTGTTGCGTTGGCGAAGTCCGCCGTCTCGGCTGCCGATCGGTCATGATCGAGTGATGTATCGACGTCGTGTCCGTCCGCCGGTTCCGATGTCGGAGTTCGCGGGGTTCCGCTTCCCGCCCGAGGAGAAGCGTGCTGGCGGTGCGCTGGTATCTGCGCTACGCCGGATCCTACCGGGACGTCGAGGAGCTCCTCGCGGAGCGAGGTCTCGTCATTGGCCACGTGACCGTCTACCGGTGGGTGTGCCGGTTCACCCCGCTGCTGATCGACGCGGCCCGGCTATGCGGACCGCCAGCATGATCACGTCCGGTATGAGTTCTCGGCTGTGCGGGAACGTGTGACGCAGTGAGCGTAGCCGCACATGCCTTGGTGCAAGGCGTACATTGTGCGTACGCTGGTGGGGTGACGGGTGCGAAGGACGATCGGCTGCACCTTCGGGTGGAGCCGGCGCAGAAGGCGCTGCTGGAGGCCGCCAGCTCGGCATCCGGGAGCACGGTGTCGGCGTTTGTGTTGAAGGCCGCGACTGAGGCGGCGGCCGACATTCTGGCGGATCGGCGGGTGTTCATCCTGGACGAAGTGGCCTGGCAGGCGTTTGACCATGCGTTGGACCGGTCGGCGTCCGAGGTGGCGGGGCTGCGGGAGCTGCTGTCGGCGCCCACCGTGCTGGACCAGTCCGAGCCTGGCCAGGCCGGTCGGTGAGCGGTCGCCGGTTCGGCCCGGTCGAACCGGCGACCGCCAGCCATGTGCTGTCCGGGTTTGACTGCGGGTCGGCGGCGCAGTCGTCCTGGTTGACGGCGCACGCGTTGCAGGCGCACCAATCGGGCTCATCCCGGGTGTACGTGGTCACTGGCGCCGAGGACGGCGATCGGCAGGTGGTCGGCTACTACGCGCTAGCGGCTGGGTCGGTCGCGCCGACGCAGGCGCCGCGGCGGCTGACGCAGGGCGCGGGCCGCTACCACCAGCCGGTAGTCATCCTCACCCGGCTCGGTGTAGATCTGTCGGTCCAGGGCGCCGGGCTGGGCCGGGCCTTGGTGGTCGACGCACTGCGCCGCGTTGCCGCCGCCGGAGAGGTCATCGGAGTGCGGGCCCTGCTGATCCACTGCGAGAACGAAACCGCCCGCGACTTCTACCTGCGCCTGGCGAAGTTCGAGCCCGGCCCCACCGACCCCATGCACCTGTTCCTCCTGACGAAGGACCTCCGCAAAGCCCTCGGCGGCACCTGACCAAGTCCATGCGGTCCCGATTCCGAGGCGACACGTGATGGTCTGCCGACTGCCGACCGCCGGGCGCGGCCCGCCGGTCGGTCACGCGCCGCGTTCTGACGACTCCTGGGGGGACCGCGACCAACGGCGCTGTCGACGCGCTGACCGACGGCGCGGTCCGGCATCTGTCATACGGGAGCAGCGTCGGTGCAGGTAGACGGCCTGCCGGGCGCGATAGCGAGGGCGATGACCGGTCCGGGCAGGGTGGGATGGCGGTTCGTATTGTGGTCACTCAGGTCCACCAATGTAGGCATTGCGCGAACCGCTCCCTTCGGGGGCGTTGTGGCGGGTAGGACGGCTGCGGTGGCCTCGGTCGGCTCGGGTCTGGGGACTCGGAAGACCGGTTGGAGCCGTCCGGGGCCGAGGATCTTGACTTCGTGGATGAGGGCTTCGACGAGGGCCTTGCGCTGAAGGTCGGTGCCGACTTCGATGATCGAATCGATATTGTTTGCGATCTTGCGGAGGGTGGCGTGTGGGGGTATGACGGGTTCGTCGTCGATCTGGGCGGTGAGTTCGGTGTGGCGGCGGCGGAGCTGCTTGTGCTTGGTGCGCAGGGCGGCGAGTCGGGTGGCGAGGGTTTCTTCGTCGAGGGTGCCGCGCTCGAACGCGGACAGGTAGCGGTCGATGGCCTGGTCGGTCTGGGTGAGGTCGGCGTGGACGGTGGTGAGTTCGCCGGCGCGGTCGGCGTGGGCGTCGTCGTGGCGTTGACGGGCGAGGTGGACGGCGTCGGCGATGAGTTGCTGGTGGTCGCGGTAGAAGGCGGCGAACGCGGTGAGGACGGCTTGGTCGAGGGTGTCGGCGTCGAGGCGGGGGGCGTCGCAGCGGTCGCGGCTGTAGCGCAGGCGGGTGAAGCAGGTGTAGTAGCGGTAGGTGCGGTTGCGTCCCTTGGCGTTGGAGCCGAGCATCGCCTTGGCGCATTGCGGGCCGCGCATCCGGCCGGTGAGGTAGTAGTCGGAGTCGCTGGCGGAACATCGCGAGCATCTGGAGCAGCACGCGGCCCATCGGGGTCGCGGTGTCGAACGGCTCGGTCGCCGAGCGGAACACGACGCCAGCCTGGTCGAGTTCTTCGAGCAAGGTGACGGTGTCGCGCAGGTTGCGGGAGAGCCGGTCGA
>NZ_CAAAFR010000136.1:0-23088 GCF_900634745.1 Protofrankia symbiont of Coriaria ruscifolia | reverse complement strand
CGTCGATCAGTCCGTTGCGGGCCGCGGACAGGGCGCGTTGCAGGTCCTCGCGTTCGGTGGTGGCGCCGGAAGCGTCGTCGGAGAACCGTAGGGCGATGGCCCAGCCGGGTTGGGAGTCGACGTAGGAGCGCAGCCGTTCTTCCTGGGCCTCGATGGAGTAGGGCTGCTGCTCGTCGTCGGTGGAGTGACGCAGGTAGATCCCGACCCGGACGGTGTCGAGTGGGTCGAGCGCGGGTTGGGGGGTGCGGTTCGCGCGGCTGCGACGTGTGGTCGCACGGGCCATGGCGCGTTTCCTTTGGGTCGACGCCCTGACGGCCACCGACGCTGACGGCGTCGACCGACAGTCCGCCCGGGAAGGCACATCGAACCCGTCACCTACGAGTTCTCCCGGCACTGGACCACCGAACGGATCATCGACTCTCAGGTTCGTGGCATTTCTTCGGTTTCCGCACGCTTTGGTGAGGTTGCGTCGTCTCAACGCGTCACCGCCGACCTGGTGCCACGGGCGGCGCTCGTCCGGTCGCTCGGCCGCGCGTTAGCTTGAGATGCGGGCTTCGATGCCGTCGAGGAGGAAGTCGAGGCCGGTCCGGAAGGTCTGGTCGGCGTTTAGGTGGGGGCCATCACGTACGACCGTGGCCAGTACGGGGAATCGGCCCGTTGCGAAGGTCCGCTCCAGATATGGCCCGAAGGCGGCCTGCCACTGCTTCTTGTTCGTCCCGGTGGCCCGCTCGGTGATCTCCCGGCGCACCGCGCCAACATGGCGCTGCTCGACGGCGCCCTGCTCGGCCTCGCGCTGGCCGCGCACCCGGCCGAATTTCCCGCCGCCGTCAAAGAATACGAACGCGAAATGTTCGAACGCACCAGCGCTGCCGGCCGGCAATCCGCGCACGTCCAGGAAATCCTGACGTCGCCGGACGTCAGCAAAAAAATTCTCGCATTCTTCCAACCTGCCTGAATGTAACCGAATACAACCAGGAAAACGGCCGCCCAGCCAGAACCGATCTGCCTTGGCTAGGCTGGCCGGGTGTCTCCGTATGTGCGGACGGTGAAGACGAAGTCCGGGGCGCAGGCGGTGCAGATCGTGTACTCGTCGCGTGGGGGCTCCTTGGAGCTGGAGCACATCGGCTCGGCGCATGACGACGCGGCGTTGGAGGCGTTGCGGGCGGTGGCGCGGCAGCGGCTGGCCCGCGGCCAGGGTGAACTGGACCTGGGCCTGGACGGCGCGCCGCCCGCGGGTGGGCCGCTGCCGATCACGTCGTCGCGGTCCGGCGCGCTGTGGGACGCGCTTAGGGCGATGGTTTCCGCGAGCCGGGCTACTCGAAGGAACGCCGCCTGGAACCGCAGATCACTATCGGGCTGCTCACCGACGCGTCGGGCTTCCCGCTCATGGTCGACGCGTTCGAGGGCAACAAGGCGGAGACCCACACGATGCTGCCCGTGATCCGGACGTTCATGACCACCCACCAGATGCCCGACGCCACCGTCGTCACCGACGCCGGCATGATCGCCGAGACGAACCGCACGGCGATCGAGGCCGGTGTAGCGGTCGTGCACGACGACCGCGCCGGCGGCGGCCAGTTCGGCGAGGACCGATTTTATGAAGGTGGCCAGGTCGCGGTCCCCAGCAGGAACTGGGTGTACAGCTCGGTGCAGGCCACCAGCAGGTACTTCTCTGCTTTCTTACGGCCGGGTCGGGGCGTTTTGCCCCGGCCCGCAAGGGGGTCTCGTCCATGACCACGACCGCCGCCAACGTGATCAGCGCGCGGATCCGCTGGTGGGCCTCACCCAGCGTCTGGGCGGTGCGGGCGAGCATGCCGTGGATGTAGAGGTGCCCGGTGGTCGATCGCGCGCGAGACGGTGCCTGGGAGCCGTGCGGTCGTGGCTGTCTCTGGCGATAATGGCGAAGTGACCGTCGACCTTCGTGACAGCCGGATCGCCGAGGTGTGCCGGCGTTACGGCGTCGCCGAGTTGTCCGTCTTCGGCTCGGTGGCTCGCGGCGACGACACCGACGAATCGGACGTCGACCTGCTGTACGTGCTGGCGCCCGACTCGAAGATCGGCTTCGAGATCGTCGACCTCCGAGACGATCTCGAAAAGATCGTCGGTCGTCACGTCGACCTGGTACCCAAGTCCCGGCTGAAGTGGGTCATCCGCGACCGAGTGCTCGCGGAGGCTCGGGTCCTTTATGCGGCGTGATGAGCTGTACCTCGTCGACATGATCGAAGCCGCGGTCGCCGCAACGGCGTTCGTCCAGGATGTCGACGAGGCCGCGTTCCTGGAGAGCGATCTGATCCAGAGCGCCGTCCTGCAGAAACTCCTGGTGATCGGCGAGGCGGCCGGACGAGTCTCGCCCGAGATCCGCGGACGGTGGCCGGACGTGCCGTGGCGGTCCGTCACCGGATTCCGCAACATCACCGTTCACACGTACTTCGAGGTCGACTGGTCAATTGTGTGGCGGATCGCCACGACCGCGCTGCGGGAGCTCCAGGAGCACCTGGTGATGCTTCTCAAGGCAGAGTTCCCGCTCGTCGCCAGCCAACTTGACCGGCCGCACTGACCGCGGGCACGTCGCCCTGGGTGTGGACGTACTGGCCGCCAGCCCCTCCTCAGCGAGTCGTGCCCGAGCGCAAGCACCTTCCCCGAGGCCAAACCGAATAGGAACGTCAACGCGACCACGACACCGACGGTCACGGTCACCAGGCGGGCCGAAGTGTCCAGAACCGCCAGGTGTACGGAACATTTGTTCGATTCAGTAGATGATGTTCCGACTGGCGTGGTCACTAGGCATCGCCCCTGGTCGAGATCCGGGTAGCGACCGGGCGGACGGCGATTTCTGGGTCCGCAACCAAGATCAGACGGTTCTTATGCTGGTACGTTAGGTCCACCATGGAATCACTGGCCCCCCTAAACTGGCCTCTGACGCGAAGATTCGGGACCGAATCTTCGCGCACCATGGTGCGCCTCGAAGACGGCGCCGCGATGCTGACCTGCTGACATGCGGTTTTCTCAGCCCACGGCGGCCACGAAACTCTTCTGGAACACTCACGAAGCAGATGGCTCAACCGGTTCCCCGGTAGCCCGTCATTCGCCGGCGGCTGCCGCCTGATGCGGACGTCGTCCGTGCAGCTGCGGGTGGGATTCCGACAGCGGTCGGCCGGCGAGCCAGGCGGTGACACCGGTGGTGAAGTTGGGGCATTGGGTGATGTCCTCGTGAGGGCAGCACAGTCCATGACTGATCGCATCACGGGCGGCCTGGGCCCGAGCGATCTGCTCGTCGAGTTCGGCGAGCTTGCGCCGGGCCAGCCGCCGCCATTCACCCGGCCCACGCTCGTGCGAGGCCATCAGAGCTTTCTGCTCGGCGAGCGTGAACCCCGCGTCGCTGTACAGCTGGATGGTGGCGACCAGCCGGGCCGCCGATTCCGGATAGCGGCGCTGGCCCGACACTCTGACCGGGGCAACGAGCAGGCCGACCTCCTCGTAGTACCGCAGCGCCGAGGCACTGACGCCGGCCCGGCGGGCCAGCTCCCCGATGGTGATCAGAACGCCAGGCCCCTTGACCTCAGGTGCCCTTGAAGGCTTTGACTGCCCGCCATGCGAACGCGACATGAACCAAGAATGCCAGCAGCAGTGACCCGGGCAGTTGACGCAGCTCTCGAGTACGCAATTCCCCGCATCGGGATCACCGCTGCCCGCCTCCTGGATCCCGACCTGGTCGGCCAGGCTCATCACCCCCGAGGCCCAGCCGGAAGACTGACCGCCTGGGAGATGGCCCATCGACCCTCCAACCGCCGCCGCTGCATCTGGGCCGTCTCATTGCTGGACGTGCAGCCCACCGACCAGGTCCTCGAGATCGGCTACGGTCCCGGCGTGGCGATCGCAGCCCTGGCTCGCGTGGGCGCAGCCCACGTCTACGGCGTCGATCACTCCGGCGTGATGCACCATCACGCCACGCGGCGCAACGCCGCAGCCGTCCGAGCCGGGAGAGTCACCTTGCTCAGAGCCTCCGTCGACGAGATCCCGCCCGAGATCGGCCCCTTCGACGCCATCCTCGCCGTCAACGCGCTGGGGTTCTGGTCCGCCCCAACCGAGCGGCTCACCCGGCTCCGTCAGCAACTCACACCGGGCGGGTGCATCGCCATCGTGTCCCAGCCCCGCTGCCCGGGAGCCACCGCGAAAACCTCCCGGAACGCCGCCCGGGACATCGAAACCCTCCTGATTCAAGCCGGACTCAGTAACACGCGTACCCAGACCCTTCTGCTCGACCCTCCAGCGGTATGCGTCATCGCCACCGCTTCACCCCAGAACCGGGGTGCCGAACCGTGAACATGACCGCGCCCCCGGTATGCGCTGAGCCGCACAGCGCAAGTTCCTCGGATCGGCCACGCAGAACCGGCCGCACCACCGTCATCACCACATAATCCAGCGTCGCGAATCCGAGAGCAGACAACCTGAAGATCGCCCCAGCGTGCCCGACGCTGGGCCGCACTGATGGACCAGATGAGCGTCGGCGACCGGCACATTCTGTCCGTTCTCTACGCCAAGCTCGACCGCAGCGCAGCCATCGCGACCAAGGGAATCGTCAGCGAACAGTCCTGGGCATATCTACGCCAGGCCATGCTGGTCGGATTCTCCGCCTGACCCCGCAGGCGATCGGCTCCACCGAAAGCTGCTGACCTGCCGGTTTGCCACCAAAGGGATCGCTACGGCCGGCTCGTTACACCGGTTCGCCGGACAGTCCCGAGGCTGTGGCCCATCTGGTCACGATCTCGCGTGCCTCGTCGGTCGTCATACCTGGGTAGCTGCTACTTCGTGGTCTTGCTGCCTTCCGGGTGCGGCCGGGCGTGGTGGCGCGTTCTACGTGGCGTTGCCGGCGGGCACCGGCTTGTGGAGCCATCGTGCAGATCGCAGCGTTGACCAGGGTCTGGTTGGCGGCGCCGGCCTTGGGGGCGCCCATGCCGAAGACGGTGGAGGTGAAGACGTCGACGGTCCGTCGCCCGGTGCTGTCGGTGTAGGCCAGGTTCGAAGGCAGTCGTTCACCGAGTCGCTGCCGGCGGTGCCGACGCGGGCGCGGCTGACGGCCCGGCTGCGCGAGCAGGCCGGGCGGCTGGTGGCCCGACGGGATCTGCGCGACGGTCGTGGCCAGTGCGCGGCAGCTGGAGCTGTCGTGGCCGACGGTCATGGACGCGGACTTCGGACGAACTCATCGCTCCGCCTGCCCCGTTTCCGCGGCCGATGCGCGTGCAGGGAGCGAGGAGAGCCCGCTGGGCAGGCCGAACCGGATCGTCTCGTGGGCGACTCGCACGGTTCTGGTGTCGACTGGGCCGAGGGCCTGCAGATTCGCGACGATCTCATCCACGAGCGCGGGAGCGGCCGACGCGCCGGCCGTGACGCCGACGGTGCGCACACCGGCGAGGTCCGCGAGCGGCACTTCGCCGATGTCTTCGACCAGGAGGGCCCGCGTCCCGGCGGCCGCGGATCGCTCGACCAGCCGCAGCGAGTTGGAGGAGTTCGCGGAGCCGACCACGAGGAGGAGGTCGGCATCGGCCGCCACCGCGCGAACGGCGTTCTGCCGGTTGGTCGTGGCATAGCAGATGTCGTCCGAGGCCGGGCCGCGGATGCCGGGGAAACGCTGTTCAAGCGCGTCGACGACCGTCTCGGCCTCATCGGCGCCGAGCGTGGTCTGCATCACGTAGGCCGCAGGAGCGTCCGAGTCGGGCAGCAACCGGACATCTTCGGCCGTCTGCACCAGGACGGTCCGGCCGGGCGCTTCCCCCAGGGTTCCATCGCTCTCCTCGTGCCCGGCGTGGCCGATGAGGTAGACACGGTCGCCGCGCATGGCATACCTGCGTACCTCGGCATGCACTTTCGAGACCAACGGGCACGTGGCGTCGATGACGTTCAGCCCGCGCTTCTCAGCGTCCTGCCGCACCGCCGGAGCGACGCCGTGCGCGGAGAAGACGACCGTGGCGCCTTCAGGTACCTCGTCGAGTTCGTCGACGAAAACGGCGCCGCGCGAAGCGAGGTCCCGCACCACGTGCGTGTTGTGCACGATCTGCTTGCGCATATAGACGGGGTGCGGGAACCGGGCCAACGCGATCTCCACGATCTCGATGGCCCGCTCGACTCCGGCGCAGAACGATTGCGGCTCGGCCAACAGGACGGTGCGCGGGCCGAGCGCCGCCCGCCATCTGGACAGCACCCGATCGACAGCGTCCGGCGTCGGCGTGCTGCTGTCAGCCGTCGCAGCCGTCGCAGCCGTCAGCGCGATCGCGCACGGGCGCTCGGCCGTGTCCTGGCCGAGCGCGGCCGCGATCACCGGCTCGTCCGCGGTGACGCCCAGATCGTCGAGCGTGCCGGAATGCACAGTGAGTCCCGCCCTCCTCAGCTCTCCGGCGATGAGAGAGGCGGATCCGCAGGTCACTGTGTCCTGTCCTGCCGAGAGCTGACTGACCACGAGGACGTCGCCGGGCCGGACGCCCGGGGATGAGGGGGCGACGATGCCGGTCACCACCCATGGTTGGTCCTGCGTCACAGAAGACCACCGATTCTCGTGTCGGAGACTATTTGACGTCCTCCCCCTCGTGAACGAGGAGGATTCCAACTACACGAACAGGAGTTCGCGTTGGTGACAAACGGTAGATGGACGTACTGCGTTTCGTCGCAGCACTGTCCCGTTCGCCGGGACAGTCGTTCGCCAAGGATCCGTCCGCAGTACTGCAATACACATACGCGTCAGGGCCGGCGGTATGCGCGGCTGAGAGCGGAAGGAGCTTCATGGCCATGCTGGAAAGCATCCGCGGTCCTCGTGACCTCGACGCACTGTCTCCTGGTGAGCTGGACGTCCTGGCGACGGAGATCCGCGCTCTGCTCGTCGACAACGTGACCAGCACCGGCGGGCACCTCGGCCCGAACCTGGGCGTCGTGGAGCTGATGCTCGCCCTGCACTGCGAATTCGACTCGCCGAACGACCGCATCGTCTTCGATACCGGCCACCAGTCGTACGTGCACAAGATCCTCACCGGGCGGGCGGGCGACTTCGATCAGTTGCGGCGCCGCGGCGGGCTGTCCGGATACCCGGCGCGCAAGGAGTCGTCGCACGATCTGGTGGAGAACTCCCACGCTTCCACCGCCCTGAGCTATGCGGACGGGCTGAGCAGGGCGCTGTCGCTGGCGGGCGACCGCGATCGCCGGGTGGTCGCCGTGGTCGGCGACGGAGCCATGACCGGCGGCATGGCCTGGGAGGCGTTGAACAATGTCGCCGTCGGCGACAGATCGAATCTGATCGTCGTCGTCAATGACAACGGCCGATCCTACGCCCCGACGGTCGGCGGCCTCGCCGAGCATC
Organism: Protofrankia symbiont of Coriaria ruscifolia; assembly: GCF_900634745.1. Lineage (NCBI taxonomy): Bacteria > Bacillati > Actinomycetota > Actinomycetes > Frankiales > Frankiaceae > Protofrankia > Protofrankia symbiont of Coriaria ruscifolia. Next base: position 15,743 of record NZ_CAAAFR010000136.1, on the reverse strand, counting down.
TGGGCGCTCTGCGCAGTGGATCGCCACAGGGCGACTCCCGGGAGCGAGACGCTGCGGCGCTCCACACGATCTTCACCAGTCTGGGCCTGAGGTATCTCGGCCCGATCGACGGGCACGATGTCACGGCGCTCCGATGCGCGTTCCGGATCGCCCGAGACCGCGGGGAAGCGGTGGTAGTGCACTGCGTGACCCGTAAAGGTGCGGGATATCCGCCGGCCGAACGAGACGAGGCGGATCGCTTTCACGGTGTGGGATCTGTCGATCCTCCAGGCAGTTCCCGGGTTGCGCATCGCCGCTCCGCGGGACGGTGCGACGCTGCGTGCACAGCTCCGCGAGGCGTTGGAGGTCGCGGACGCCCCGACGCTGGTGCGCTTCCCCAAGGGTCGGCCGCCCGCGGATATCGCCGCCCTCGACCGGCGCGGGGGAGCGGACGTACTGGCAGAACCCGGCGGCGGCAGGAGGGATGTGCTGCTGGTGTCGGTCGGCGTGATGGCGCAGACCTGCCTGACGACGGCGAAGCGGCTGACCGAGGTCGGCTGGGCGGTGACCGTGGTGGACCCGGGCTGGGTCAAGCCGATCGACGAGGCACTCGTAACGCTGGCCGCCGAGCACCGCCTGGTGGTGACGGTCGAGGACGGCGTCCGGGCGGGCGGTGTCGGTTCCGCTCTCGCTCAGGCGCTGCGAGAGGCGGAGGTGGACGTGCCGCTACGGGATTTCGGAACGCCTGCACGCTTCTTGAGCCACGGCACCCGTGGAGAGCTGCTGGAGGAGTCGGGGCTGACGGCGGAGCAGCTCGCGGCCGCAGTGGAGAAGTCCTGCCGGAGGCTGTGCGCTGATGATCCGCCGTCGGCCGACGGGCTCGATATCGCCTCGAGTGCGCAAGAAGGTGTGCGAGCACGAACGTGCCGCTTGGTTTGCCTACCATGCCGCGCTCTGCGCTCGCGCCGCGGCGCAAGTCCCGCCAGATCATGGTCGGCAACGTGCCGGTCGGCGGCGACGCCCCGGTGTCGGTGCAGTCGATGACCACCACGCTGACCTCCGACGTGAACGCGACGCTCCAGCAGATCGCCCAGCTGACCGCGTCCGGCTGCCAGATCGTCCGGGTGGCCTGCCCCTCGCAGGACGACGCCGACGCACTGCCGATGATCGCCAAGAAGAGCCAGATCCCGATCATCGCGGACATCCACTTCCAGCCGAAGTACGTCTTCGCCGCGATCGACGCGGGCTGCGCCGCGGTGCGGGTCAACCCGGGCAACATCCGCAAGTTCGACGACCAGGTCGGCGAGATCGCCCGGCGAGCCAAGGCCGGCGTGCCGCTCCGCATCGGCGTCAACGCCGGCTCGCTGGACCCGCGGCTGTACGAGAAGTACAGCCGAGCCACCCCCGAGGCGCTGGTCGAGTCGGCGCTGTGGGAGTGCTCGCTGTTCGAGGAGCACGACTTCCGGGACATCAAGATCTCGGTCAAGCACAACGACCCGGTCGTCATGATCCAGGCCTACCGGCTGCTGGCCGAGGCCTGCGACTACCCCCTGCACCTCGGCGTGACCGAGGCCGGCCCGGCGTTCCAGGGCACCATCAAGTCCGCGGTGGCCTTCGGCGCGCTGCTGGCCGAGGGCATCGGCGACACCATCCGGGTCTCGCTCTCGGCCCCGCCGGTCGAGGAGGTCAAGGTCGGCACCCAGATCCTGGAGTCGCTCGGCCTGCGCAAGCGCGGCCTGGAGATCGTCTCCTGCCCGTCCTGCGGCCGCGCGCAGGTGAACGTCTACACCCTGGCCGACCAGGTCACGGCCGCGCTGGACGGCCTGAACGTCCCGCTGCGCGTCGCCGTCATGGGCTGCGTCGTCAACGGCCCGGGCGAGGCCCGCGAGGCCGACCTGGGCGTGGCCTCCGGCAACGGCAAGGGCCAGATCTTCGTCAAGGGCGAGGTCATCAAGACCGTCCCGGAGGCGCAGATCGTGGAGACCCTGGTCGAGGAGGCGGTCCGGCTGGCCGAGGAGATGGGCGCGTACCTCGGCGACGGCGCCCCCGAGGTAGCGGTCCGCTGACCCGCGCGGCGGGCTGTCACCGCTGGCGTGTGGTCAGGTGTGGTGAACGTGCCAGATCCCGGGCAGCGCTGTGGGCGGCCCGCCGCAGTTGATGGGAGACCGCCGGCACGTCGAGACCGTGGACCGGGCCGGTGACGGCGAAGACCGCCATTACGGTGCGCGCGGGACTCCAGATCGGAGCGGCGACGCAGGTCGTTCCGCGGCAGAGTCCGTTGACGTCGATGGCGATTCCCTCGCGCCGTATGCGCTTCAGTTCCCCGCTCAGCTCCGCGGTCAGGTCGTCGTCCGCGACGAAGTCCGAGTGCGCGGTGAGCACTCTGCCTATGGCGGTCGTGTGTTTCGGGAGCACCGAACCGGATTTGACGCGCAGACGGACACCGGTGTGACCATGCAGGTGTTCCAAGCAGAGCGCGCCGTGCATGTGTTCCACACACAGGTGGACGGAATGCCCGGTGCTTTGGAAGAGGTCGAGGAGGTGCGGCAGCAGAAAATCGCGCAAGGCAGACGCGTATCCGCCGGATGCGTGCTTGACCAGGCTCATCATCCGCGGGCCGAGTCGATATCCGGCGCCGTGGCGGTCGGCGAGACGCAGGTTGGTGAGCGTGCCGAGCAGGCGGTGTACGGTCGATTTCGGCAGACCTGTGATTCGTGCCACCTCCGACAGCCCGATCCAGGCGCCGTCGGCAGGCAGGGCGCCGAGCACGAAGTACGCCTTCTCCAACAGGTTCCGTGCCGACGATCCTTGCTGTGAGCGAGTCCAATTCTCGCGTTTTCGTTCCTTGGAGGGCTCGGCCTCGATAGCTGTCGCCTCGGTCGTCGCGGTGTCGCAGTAGGACATGTTTTCGTCCTCCAGGTTGGGCATCTGCCAGGGTGTGGCCCGATCGCCTCAATGCATTGCCACTGCGGGCGGCGCGCTCGGCGCCGTCCAAGCGGGCTGCTGGTTGATCAGTCGAGGGGGCGGGATCCGGGAATGGTGTCTATGAGCTCCTTGGTGTAGGGGTCGGTCGGGGATGTGAGGATGTCCTCGGTGGCGCCGGCTCGACGAGCCGGCCCGCCCGCAGCGCTCCGGTGCGATGGGCGATCTGGCGGACGACGGCCAGGTCGTGCGAGATGAACAGGTAGCTGACGCCGAGCTCGCGCTGCAGCGAGACCAGCAGCCGCAGGATCTGGTCCTGGACTGAGACATCGAGGGCTGAAACAGGCTCGTCGCAGATCACCAGGTCCGGGCGCAGGACGAGCGCGCGGGCGATGGCGACGCGCTGGCGCTGCCCGCCGGAGATCTCGGCGGGGCGGCGGCGCAGCAGCGCGGCGGGCATCGCCACCTGCTCCAGCAGCGCCCGCGCCCGGGTGGCCCGCTCGTGCCGGTCGCCGAGGCGGAAGGCGCGCAGCGGCTCGGCGACGATCTGCTCGACCGTCTGGCGCGGATCGAGGGAGGTATACGGGTTCTGCTGGATGAATTGGATACGGCGGCGCAGTGCGCGCAGTGCGGTGCCGCGCGCCGCGGTGATGTCCGCGCCGTCGAACCGGATCCGCCCGTCGGTCGGATCGAGCAGTCGCCCCGACATCCGGGCGATGCTGGTCTTGTTTCGCGGGCCAGCTTCTCCAGATGGTCGAGGATGCGGCGTTGGACCGTGACGTCCAGCGCACTGGTCGGCTCGTCGGCGATGATCAGCTGAGGCCGGGCGGCCAGGGCGATGGCGATCAGCACGCGCTGGCGCAGCCCGCCGGACAGCTCGTGCGGATACTGCCCGGCACGCAGCGAGGGGTCGGCGACGCCCGCCTGGTCGAGCAGCTCCACCGCGCGTGCGCCGGCGGTCCTGCGGTCGGCCCGGCCGTGGAGCAGCAACACCTCGGCGACCTGGCCGCCGACCCGCCGCACCGGGTTGAGCGATGCCGACAGATCCTGCGGGAGGAAGCCGATCGCACCGCCGCGCAGCGTGCGCAGCTCGCGCTCGGGTAGCGCGGTGATTGTCGGTGCCGTCGAAGCGGATGCTGCCCGCCTCGCGGTAGCCGCCGGCCGGCAACAGGCCGATCAGGGCGTGGGCCAGGGTCGATTTGCCCGAGCCTGATTCGCCGACCACGGCCAATGTCTCGCCCGCGGCGAGCTGCAGGTCTACGCCGCGCACCGCGCGCAGGAGTCCGGTCGGGGTGCGGTAGCAGATGGACAAGCCCTGGACGTCCAGGAGCAGCTGGGGCTGGCGTGTCATCTCGGCAGCCTGCCGTCTTCGCCTTGGACGGCGCGGGCGATCCGGTTGGCGGCCAGGACGGTCGCGGCGATGACGAGCCCCGGCAGGATGCTCAGCCACCAGGCCTGGGCGAAGTAGGAGCGTCCTGAGGCGACCAGCGAGCCCCATTCGGGGGTGGGCGGGGGCGCTCCGTAACCGAGGAAGCCCAGGGTGGACACCGCCAGCAGACTGGCTCCGAACTGGACGGCCGCGAACCCGAGTACCGGCCCCCACGCGTTGGGCAGCACGTGACGCAGCAGCACCGCCGGACGGCGCACGCCGATGACGTGGGCGGCCTCGGTATAGGGCGCGACGCTCACGCGCAGCACTTCGGCGCGGGTGATCCTGGCGAAGCCCGCGATCCCGGTCACCCCGACCGCTACCGCCGTCTTGGCAGTACCGAACCCCAGAGCGGTGACCACCGCGAGCGAGACCAACAGCGAGGGGATCGCCAACAGCACGTCGGTGGCGCGCATCAGCAGATCGTCCGTCCGGCCGCCGGCCGTCCCCGCGATCAGGCCCAGCGCGGTACCGCAGAGCATACCGACGACCAGCGCGATCGCCGCGGCGGAGAGCGAGAGGGCGGCGCCATGCAGGACCCGGGCGTACAGATCCCGCCCCAGTTCGTCGGTCCCGAACAGGTGGGCGCCGCTCGGCGGCTGCAGGCGGTGGACCGGATCGGCGGCCAGCGGGTCGCGCCCGATGAACAGTCCGGGGGCGAGCGCGGCGATCAGGATCAGCGCGAGCATGGCCGCCGAGAGCACCAGGCCTGGTGGGTACGGCCGCCGGGTACGCACCGCTGCGACGGTGGGCGCGGTCTTGATCACGCTCATCGGGAGGCTCCGGCGGTTCGGGCGATCCGTGGATCGACGAGCGGGACCAGCAGGTCGAGTGCCAGGCTGACCAGAGTGAAAACCAGCGCGCCGAAGACCACGAGACCCTGAACGGTCGGGATGTCCTGGGTGCTGACGGCGGTGGCCGTGGCGCGTCCGATCCCGGTGCGGGAGAACACCGTCTCCACCGTGACCGCGCCGGCCATCAGATCGCCGACGAGCAGCCCGGCCACGGTCAGCGCGGGGATGGAAGCGTTGCGCAGCGCGTGCCGGAACAGCACGCGGGCGGGCCCGGCGCCTGTGGCGAGCGCGGTCTGGATGTAAGGCTCGCCCAACGCGGTGATCAGGCTGCGGGTGAGGACCTGGGCCAGGATCGCCCCGGTGGGCAGCGCCAGCGTCAGCGCCGGAAGCACCAGGCCGGGCCGGCCGTCGTTGCCGACGGCCGGCAACAATCGCCACCGGAAGGAGAAGAACTGGATCAGCAGCAGTCCGACCCAGAAGCTCGGTGCGCTGACGCCGACTGCCGGCAGCGAACGAAGGCCTCGTCCGAACCAGGCCGCAGAAGCACGCCCATACCATGACGGCAGCGGGAGGGCGCGGACGGTCGCCAGCGCCACCACCGACGCTCCGAGCAGGGCCGCCAACAGCGCTGCGGCGGCGAGCTGCAGGGTCTGCGGCAGGGCGTCGGCGATCAGCCTGGTCACCGACTGCCCGGTCTGCACGGAAGTCCCGAAGTCGCCGTGGAGCGCGGCCGCCAGCCGGGACAGGTACTGCTCGGGCAGCGGCCGGTCGAAGCCGTAGGCCTTGCGCAGTGCGGCGATCTGCGCGGCGCTCGGCACACCGCCGCCGGCGCCGCCGGCGCCGCCGAGCGCCATCGTCGAGACCGGGTCCGTGGGCAGCAGGTACAGCAGCCCGAACGAGACGGTGAAGGCCGCCCACAAGACGAACGCCGCGTGCACCAGTCGCCGCAGGAGGTATCGGGTCACGGCGCTACGCCGCCTTGGGCGGGGCGACCAGGGACTGCGAGGCCGCGTTGGCGATCCGCCACAGTTGCTTGACCGTTCTGGCCAGTTCGCCACTGCGGCCGCTCTCGCGTGGCGCGCCTTCGCCGAAGGCCAGAAGCACCTTTCCGAGGGCGGTGCCGTGCGCCGGCAGGACACTGCCCGCGCCGATCGGCGCGGGTGCGCTGCGATGCCCGAACAGCCGCTCGAGGCAGAGCACGCCCTGGTCTCTGAGCACCCCCAGGTGCACCGCCTCGTCGGTCAGCCGCTGCAGGTCCAGCAGGAAAGGCAGCAGTTGCTCGCGCAACCCGTCGCGCCGCAGGCACGGGGTGGACTTGACCAGTCCGCCCACGTGGCGGCCGAGCCGGTAACCGGACGGGTGCCGTTCTGCCAGGCCGAGATCGGTGAGCAGTCCGAGCAGGCGGAGCGCGGTGGTCTTGGGCAGGCTGGTGCGCCGCGCGACCTCCGAGACTCCGACCAGGTTGCCGTCGCCGGGCAGCACGTCCAGGATGAGGACAGACTTGGCCACAGCGCCGGGCAACCGCTGCCGATGCGTGCTGTCGGGCAAAGCTTCGTCTCCCTTCGGAGGCGGGGTCCGGTACTGCCGAGGCCGATGTCGTCTAGGAGAGCCAGGCGTCGTAGAACAGCGGATGCGCCACCGTGTCGAGCGCGACCCCGTGCACTGAGGTGGAGAGCGCCACCGCCGAGCTCTGCTCGAACAACGGGATCGCGTAGCCGTCGCCGATCAGTTGCTGCTGCGCCTGCGAGACCAGTGCGGCGCGCTTCGCGGGGTCCGCCTGGGTCGACTGCGCGAACAGCGCGGTCTGCAGCGGACCGGCACTGAGGCGGACCGCATTGAGGCCCTCGGCGGTGTAGTAGATGCGCAGGATGTCCGGGTCCGCGTTGGACGAATCGCCAACGACCAGGTCGTAGTCGCCGCTCTTGAACGCCGCCAGCGCCCCCGAGGTCGGCACCGGATGCAGCGTCAGCCCGACGCCGATGGCCTTGAACTGCTGCTGGACCAGTTCCAGCGCGGACTGGGTGACGGGATCCTCGCCGAACCAGACCACGGTCAGCTGCAGCCGGACGCCGTTCTTGACCCGGATGCCGTCGCCGCCCCTGACCCAGCCGTCGCCGTCCAGCGACTTCGAGGCGGCGGCCGCGTCGGTGGCCAGGCGGGAGCGCAGGTCGGTGTAGTCGGTGGTGGTGGAGGACAGCACGCTCGTGGCCGCGCTGTACCCGGGTCCGAGCGCCGCGATGATCTGGGAGCGGTCGACGGCGGACGCCAGTGCGAGGCGGACCGTGCGATCGCTGATGAACGGCCGTGAGGTGTTGACGTTGATGCTGGTCGCGAGGCCGGGGATGGCGCGGGACAGCACGGTGGCGCCGCCGCCGGTCAGCGCCTGGCGGTCCTGCGAGGTCAGGTCGCTGATACCGGCGAACTGGCTGGACTGAAGCCCGCCGAGGCGCACGCCGTCCTCAGTGACGATCTTGAAGACGATCCGGTCCAGATACGCCGGGCCCTGATGCGCCGAGCCGGAGGCGGCCCAGGTGTAGCCCTTGCGCGCAGTCTCCGTCACCTGTTGGTCGCGGGTGAAGGAGCTCAGCACGAACGGACCGCTGCCCACGATGCCTCCGGCGCAGCGCTGGTCCGCCGACTTGGCCGAGGTCGCGGGAGCAACGATGCCCAGGCTCACCGTGGAGGTCGCGTCCAGGAACTTCGCGTTGGGCTTGCTGAAGTCGACTCGCACCTTGTCCGGGGCGAGCACGGCACTCTCCTTGTATCCGGTCAGGTAGCCGGAGGCGAGGATCGCACGGGCCCCGAGCGCGACGTCGCCGTCGAGCGCGGCCTTGACCGCCGTGGCGGTCAGCGCGGTCCCGTCGCTGAAGGTGACCCCTGGCCGCAGGGTGAAGGTGAAGCTCTCGGCGTTCGCCGATGCCTGCCAGGACGTGGCGAGCCAGGGCCCGAGCCTGCCCGTGCCCGGATCGCGCACAGTGAGCGAGTCCACCAGGCCGCGGGCGGCGGTCAGTTCGGCGCCGTCCCCGGCCTGCTGCGGGTCGATGCAGCGTACTTCGTCACCCAGGGCGAAGGTGAGCGTGCCGCCCGGGCGCGGTGTCGCGCCGCCGGCGCCCGAGCCCTGCGCCGCGGAATCGGAGGTGCAGCCGGTCAGCGCGACGAGCGCGGCACCAGTCAGGCCGAGCGCGGCTTTCAGAAGCGAACGGTGGTTCCGTGCATCCGCGCCGGTCGTGTGCACGATTGGTCTCCTAGCGTCAGTCACGGCCATACATGGCGAACACGCCCGGCCGGGTCCGGCGGGCGGCGGCGTGCGACACCGCACGCGGTCAAGGAGTGTCGGGTCAGCTCAGGATCGGCGCGGATCGCGGCGACACGGACACGGCCCGGCTGCGAAGCAGCGCTGGGACTCGGTCCGGCAAAGGGTGCGCGACATGGCAGCAACCTTCCCCGTGATCAATTGTTCCGACTATTGGATGCTAAGGGAAGAATCGCTCACTGTATAGAGGTTGTTTCGTCGAATGGAACATGAATGCCGTCAACGAAAACAGTCACGCCTTCGAGACGTTTTTCGGTGGCAGCATATCGGTTGACTGCGCAGTGGGGGTCAACTAATTTCGACTAGAATCGAATGCCGACCCCGCCGGAAAAGAGGTACCCCGTGGCGTCCGCCCGCGAACTCCACCTCAACATCAACCTGCTGTCCGGAGGAGCGCACCACGGCGCCTGGCGGCATCCCGGCGTCGACCCGCTGGCATTCATCCACGTGGACCGGTATGTCGAGTCCGCGCGCATCGCGGAGCGCGGCAAGTTCGACGCCGTCTTCCTCGGTGACGTGCCCGGCATCGCGGAGGACATCGCCTACCGCCCCCAGTTCAACGGGCTCGAACCGACCCTGGTGCTGACCGCGATAGCCCGGGCGACCGAGCGCATCGGCCTGATCGCGACGGCGTCCACCAGTTACAACGAGCCCTACAACATCGCCAGGCGGTTCCAGGCCCTCGACCTGATCAGCCGGGGCCGGGCCGGCTGGAACGCGGTGACCACCGCGACGCCCGCCGTCTCCCTCAACTTCGCGCGCACGCTGCCGGATCGCGATGAGCGCTACTCCAGGGCCAGGGAGTTCATCGACGTCGTGCTGGAGCTCTGGCGTACCTGGGATCCGGAGGCGCTGCTCGTCGACGTCGAGGGCGGACGGTTCATCGACACCGACCGGCTGCCGCCGATCGCGCACCAAGGGGAGCACTTCAGCGTGCTGGGCCCGTTCTGCCTGCCGCCCTCCCCCCAGGGGCACCCGGTGATCGTCCAGGCGGGCGGTTCGGAATACGGGCGCGAGGTGGCGGGACGCACCGGCGAGGCCGTCTTCGCCAGCGGCACCGATCCGCGGAACGCCCGCGCATACGCCGACGAGCTGCGCCGTCAGGTGGCCGCTCACGGCCGCGATCCGCGCAGGCTCGTGATCCTGCCCGGCCTGGTGACCACGATCGGCGGCACCGAGCAGGAGGCGCGGCGGCGTCGGCACGAACTCGACCAGCTGGACCTGGAGTCCGGCGGCGCGCCCAACGGGCACCTCACCGTCGTGGGCACGCCCGAGCAGGTGGCCGACACCATTCAGCTGTGGTTCGAGACGGGCGCCGCCGACGGCTTCAACCTGATGCCGGACGTCCTGACGGACGGGTTGCCCGCCTTCGTCGACCAGGTCATACCCATCCTCCAGCAGCGCGGCCTCTTCCGCACCGAGTACCGGGGAACGACCCTGCGTGACCACTACGGTCTGCCGCTGCCGCCTCACGTGGCCAATATCGGCGCGTCGGCTACCGCGGTGACCGTCGGGTGACGGCGCGGGGATGACCCGAGAAATCTGTGGGCGGCCCTCTCGACCGAGGACCGCCCACAGGCTTTCACCCGAGGATCACCACCGCACCGGCAGCGACCGAACCCCATAGGTCAGCATGTCGTGGCGGAAGGACAGCTCCTCGAGCGGCACCGCGAGTTGCAGCCCGGGAAGCCGTTCGACCAGCCCGGCGAGGACCACCTCCAGTTCCAGCACCGCGAGCGGCACCCCGAGGCAGCGGTGGATTCCCGCGCCGAAGGCCAGGTGGGCCGGCGCTGCGCGGCTCAGGTCCAGCACGTCGGGCCGCTCGAAGGCCTCCTCGTCCCGGTTGCCCGAGTTCAGCGAAAGCAGCACTCCCTCGCCCTTCCGCACGAGCTGGCCGGCGATCTCGACGTCGGCGGTGGCGATCCTGGACAGGCCGTGGTTGCCGACGCTGTGGTAGCGCAGTAGCTCCTCCACCGCGCCCGGGACCAGCTGCGGGTCCTTGCGCAACAGCTCGGCCTGGTCCGGGTGCTGGGCCAGGCTCAGACCGATCAGGCCGATCATGTTCGCTGTGGTGTCGTGCCCGGCTATCAACAGCAGCCGCGCGATGGTGAGCAGCTCCTCGTGGGTCAGCTCGCCGGGCCGGACCTGCTCGACCACCAACCGTCCGAGCAGATCGTCGGTCGGCTCCCGCTCCTTCTCGCGCAGCAGCCGGTCGAGGTAGTCCTGCAGATCGCCGAACGCGGTCCGCACCTGCTGCGGCGAGGCTCCGGCGGACATCGCGACATAGGTCCGATCCTGGAAGAACTCCCGATCCTCGTCCGGGACGCCGAGTATCCGGCAGATCACGGTGGCGGGAATGGGCAGCGCCAGGACCTGGACGAGGTCCACCGCGTCGGCCGGCCCGGGCGCGGCTTCGACCAGGCGGTCGAGCAGGCCGCCGGCGATCTGTTCGACCAGCGGGCGCAGCGCCGCGACCCGCCCCGAGGTGAACTCCTTGGCGAGGATGCGGCGGATCCTGGTGTGTTCCGGCGGATCGAGGCGGACCAGCCAGCGGGTGTTGTCCCCGGCCAGCGCGGCGGCCGCGGCCGTGGCTTTCGGGAAACCCGGCCTGCTGGTGTCGGAGCTGAACGCGGGATTGTGCAGCACCTCACGGATCTGCGCATGGCGGGTCACCAGCCAGGTGGTGCTGCCGTCCCACAGCCGCACCCTGGTCAGCGGCTGGCCACGGCGGCGCAGCTCGGCCAGCGCGGGCGGCGGATCCAGCGGCCACCGGCGGGGCATCGGGAAGGCGGGCAGATCATCGGTGTCCACGGCGGTGCTGGTCACAGTCACGACGCTCCTCAGGCGGGTGGCGGTGTGGCGGCACGGCGGGCTCGGCCCGCGAGCGCCGCCACGGTGATCGAGAGCAGGGCGAGGATCAGGAAGCCGGCACCGCCGAGGAAGGCGTCCGCGATCGCGTGCGCAGTGGCGGTCCGGGGCGCGGTCCCCGCCTCGCTGTGCCGCAGGGCGGTGCCGTACACGGTGACCAGGACGGCGATGCCGATGGCGCCGCCGAACTGCTGGAAGGTCTGCAGGACGCCGGAGACCGCGCCCGAGTCGCGCGGCTCGACCCCCTTGAGGATCAGCCCGGTCAGCGGCATCAGGAAAGTGCCGATGCCGAGGCCGATCAGGATGAGCGGAACCAGCATCCCTGCCGCGTATGTGGAGCCGGCGTCAAGCGTGCCCAGCCAGCCGATGCCGACGGCGCACAGGCCGATCCCGATCAGAATGAGCGGGAACGGGCCGAACCTGGGCAGCAGCCCGCGGCCGCCGCGGGCGACCGCGAACACGACCAGCGCCATCGGCAGGAAGGCCAGGCCGGCCTGCAGTGCGCTGTAGTGCAGCACGTCCTGCAGGAACTGCGGGACGAACAGCGAGATGTTGAAGTTCGAGGCCATGGCCAGGGCCATGGCCACCAGCGCGGCGGCGCGGGTGCGGTCGGCGATCAGCCGCAGCGGCATCATCGGCTGCTCGACCCGGCTCTGCCGCCGGACGAACAGCGCGAGCAGCACGATGCCGAGCCCCACGGCGCCGAGGGTCGTCGCGGTCCAGCCGCTGTCCGAAGCGTGGATGAACGCCCAGGCCAGAGCCACCCCCCCGGCCGTGGCGGTGGCGGCGCTGGGCAGGTCGATCTGTCCGGGATGCCGTTGCGGCTCCGCGACGTAGCGCGGTGTGAGCACCACGATCGCCAGACCCAACGGCACGTTGACCAGCAGGACCCAGCGCCAGGAGGCGATGTCGGTGAGCACGCCGCTCACGATCATGCCGATGGCCATGCCGAGTCCCGCGACCGTCGCGTAGGCGGACAGCGCGCGGTCGCGCGCCGGCCCCTCGGCGAAGTTGGCCATCAGCAGCGACATCGCCCCCGGCGCGGCGAACGCCGCCCCCGCGCCCTGCAGCGCGCGGGCCGCCAGCAGCCACCCGGCGTCGGTGGCGAGACCGCCGAGCAGCGAGCTGACGGTGAACAGCAGCACCCCCGCGGTGAAGGTTCGGCGCCGGCCCAGCACGTCGCCGGTGCGCCCGCCGAGCAGCAGCAGGCCTCCGTAGCTGAGGATGTAGGCGTTCAGGACCCAGGGCAGGCCGGTGGCCGAGAAGTGCAGGCCCGCCTGGATCTCGGGCAGCGCCACGGCCATGGCCATGGCGTCGACGACGACCATCATCTGGCAGGTCACGATGATGGCCAGCACCAGGCCGGCATGCCTGCTGCCGGCCTGCTCGCCGATCTTGGTCTGGGCAGGAGCGGAGATGGACATGTGTGGAGACTCGTCCTTGCTGTTCTAGAGGGTTGCTGATCCGCTTGCGCCGACGGGTTCCGCGGGCGTCGCCGGCCCGGAGGCCGCGTCCCTCGGACTCCAGGCGACCGGGAGGGCGGCGAGGGCGTGGAAGATGAAGCCGCCGGGCAGGTATTCCGGCTGGAAGTCGTCGGCCAGGCGCAGTCCGGGCAGGGCTGCGGCGAGCGTCTCCAGCGCGATGCGAGCCTCGAGCCGGGCCAGCGGGGCCCCGACGCAGAAGTGGGCGCCGAAGCCGAAACCGAGGTGCCGCGGCGGACCCTCGCGGTCGAGCCGGAACTCGTCCGGGTCCTGGAACTGGGCGGGATCGCGGCCGGCCGCCGCGAACATCACCCGCACCCGGGATCCGGCGGGCAGGTCCACGTCCCCGATACGCACCTGCTCGGCGGCGACGCGCAGCGCGCCCTGGACGGAGGAGTCGTAGCGCAGCGTCTCCTCGACTGCGGCGGCGGCTGACGCGTGGTCCTCGGCCAGCGCCTGCCAGCGTTCCGGCACGGCCAGCAACTGGTGGACGGCGTTGGCGATCAGGTTGGTTGTCGTCTCGTGACCGGCCGCGATCATGAAGCGGAGCGAGACGATCGCCTGGTCCAGGGTGCACAGTGGCTCGTCGCCGAGCGTGGCCCGGTACAGCCCGGAGGCGAGATCCGTCCCACCGGCGCCTTCAGACGTCTCCTGGCCCGCTCGGCTGAGCAGCAACGCGCGCAGGTAGTCCTCGTAGGCGAGCAGGCCCTCGGCCATCGCCGTCTGCTGCTCCTCTGGCAGCGGCACCACCTGCAGGGCCAGCCAGGCATTGTTCCACTCCTTGACGGTCGCCCGGTCGGCGGTGGGGATGCCGATGACCTCGCCGATCACGGTGTATGGCAGCGGATAGGCGAAGTCCTTGAGCAGATCGCCGGTCCCCGACGCGGACAGCCCGCCGGCCAGGTCTCGGGCGATCGCGCGGATCGAGGGTTCGAGCGCCCGCAGCCCGCGCGGGGTGAAGTATTCGCTGATGAACGTCCGGAAACGGCTGTGCTCGGGCCCGGCCACGTTATAGAGCGCCGGCTGGAAGAACAGCGTGCGCTCCAGCACGGCGCGGGCTCGCGGGGCGAGCGGGACGTGGCCGTCCAGGTTGTGGCGGCTGGTCAACCGCTCGTCCTCCCGCAGTACCGCGAGCAATTCCTCGCGTCCGGTCACGATCCACTCGTCGAATCCCCCGTGGTGGGCCACCGGGATCGTCGCGCGCGTCTTGGCATACGCCGCATAGGGGCAGGACAAGAATTGTGCCGACTGCGGGTCGAATATCTCATCGACCGTCCACTGCGCAGTTCCGGGACCATTTTCGGGCATCGTGAATTCCTTGGTCTTGGACAGGCATACGAGAATCTAGCACATCGCCTGGCAAAGCTGCTGTCAAGTCGTGCCAGGGTGTGTCACGTGGTATTAATAGTGCGATTCCCGTGACAGTTTCTGAGTTAATTGTCACGCTTCTCGGATCTTAATCGGGCGGTGCCCGGCCGCTGCCGTGCCGGGCGGATCCGAAGAAGTCATCGGTAATGGCGGCAGCGCACTGATATCCTGGGGTAGGCAACTCGACCAGTCTTCCCGCCTGCGGGGCAAGGGGGCGCAGACGTGATGCGATGTCCGGCCGTTCGTTCAGCCATGACCGATCCCGGCTGCCAACCGACCGCCGCATCGAGGAAGCTGACATGCCTTCAGACAGTTCGACCGCCGCGACCAGCCCTGACAGCAAGCTGGTAGGCTCGCGCGGCGCCGCCGAGATGCTGGGCGTGACCGACGCCGCGATCCGCAAGCTGGTCTCGCGCGGCCGGTTCCCTCCCGCCGACCTCCTGCTCGACGGACGCCGGCTGTGGTGCCGCACGACCATCGAGCGCTTCGCCGCCCATCGCCGGGGCCCCGGCCGGCCGCGCAAATCCCTCACCGTCGATCCGCTCCAGCAGGCGGCCAACTGAGCCGCCGCGGGCCTGCGGGCCGAGATGCCGCGGCGCGTTGTCAGGACGCTGTCCCGGCTTACGGAACAGCGTCCTGGTCACGCCCCGCAGTGCCACGTACGGTCTGCGGGTTCCGCATCATCGACAGGCATGCGGCGGGAGGACGGCACCTTGACCACCGACAGCGATACGCGCCGGTTCGCCGATGACCCCGCGGGGTTCTTCGGTCACTCCTACGAGGCGATGCACTCCGTGTCGCGCCGGGATCTGACCGAACTCCAGACCGCGGCGCTACGGATGCGTTTCACCCAGCTGCGGGACCGGATCGTGGTCCTCAAGACGATGGCCGACGAACAGGGCGTCACCGCGATCGAGCGGATAGACGACGCGGCGCCGCTGCTCTTCCAGCACACCGTCTACAAGTCGTATCCCGTGTCGCTGGTGACCGACGGCCGGTTCGACCGGCTCACCCGATGGCTCGACCGGCTCACCGTACGAGACCTGAGCGCCGTCGACGTCGCCGGCTATGAGGGCGTCGACGGCTGGTTGCGGGCGCTGCAAAGCCAGACGGACCTGCGGCCGGTCCACTCCTCCGGCACCACGGGAACGATGTCGTTCCTGCCGCGCACCGTCGGCGAAGCAGACCGGATGTTCGTCACCGCGCGGCTCGGCCTGGTCCCCGGCCTCGACCCGTTCGCGGTCGGGGAGGACCGATACCGGCACACCGTCTGGCCCGCGTTCCGCCATGGCGGCAGCGCCATCATGCAGTTCGCCGACCACCTGGTGCGGCACGTGGCGGGCGGCGAGGAACGGTTCCACGCGCTGCATCCCGGCCGGATGAGTTCGGACGTGCTCTTCCTCGCCGGACGGCTGCGCGCGGCGCAGGCCCGCGGGGATGTCGACGCGCTCGATCCCGGGCCCGCGCTGCGGGCCCGCAAAGCCGAGTTCGACCGGGCGCAACAGGAGATGGCTGCGAGCCGGTCGGCGTTCCTAGGAGACCGCTGAAAAGGTCGGCGCGCCTCCCCAAGGTAATGATCCTTTTTGGGA
>NZ_CAAAFR010000135.1:0-2155 GCF_900634745.1 Protofrankia symbiont of Coriaria ruscifolia | reverse complement strand
GTGTCCTCCTACACCCCGACGATCCGGGCGCTGACCCACGCCCGCCGCCCCCAACCCCCCGACAGCGACAGCACGGGCACGGCCGGCCGCGGCCAGGGGCGGATCGTGGCGGTGGCGATGCCGCACACCCCCGGCGCCTCCGACCTGCTCACCGCGCAGGCGGAGGCGACCGGGCTGGAGGAACGGTTCCCCGGCCGGGTCACCGTGCTCACCGGCCCGGACGCCACCCAGGATCGGGTGCTGGCGGCGCTCCCGGGTGCGCGGTGGGCGCATTTCGCCTGCCACGGCCACGCCGACCTAGAGAACCCGTCCGCGAGCCGGCTGCTCCTCACCGACCATCAGCAGCGGCCGTTGACCGTGGTGGACGTCGCCCGGCTGCGCCTGGACACCGCCGAGCTGGCGTTCCTGTCCGCCTGCTCCACCGCCCAACCAGGGGTGCTGACGGACGAGGTGATCCATCTGGCGTCGGCGTTCCAACTCGCCGGCTACCGGCATGTGATCGGCACCCTGTGGCCGATCAACGACCAGCACGCCGTGGACATCGCCACCGACATCTACACCACCCTCCCGCCTCCCGGGAACAGCACGATCGACGCCGCCGCGGTGCTGCACGCGACGACCCGGCGGATACGTGACCGGTGGGGCCGGGAGCAGCCATGGGTGTGGGCGTCCCACATCCACAGCGGCGCCTGACCACCCCCCAGCCGCACGCCCACACCCCCACAAGCTCCACCCCGGGCAGGAAGCCCCACGGCACGAAGAGCACCAGAAAGCACAAGAAGAAGGATGAAAAGGGAAAGGAGAAAAGGAGAGGAATGGGCGTAGACGACGACGGGGTGCTGGAAGCGGCACGGGCGATCCGCCCCTACCTGCCACGCCTGCTGGGCGACCCGGGCGCCGTCGAAAAGCTGGACCAGGCCCTCGCCGAGACCCTCACCGGCACCACCGCCGCCGGCACCACTACCGGCCAGACGGCCACCGCCGTGCGGGCGCTACTCGACGCGCACGCGAACACCGCCTGGTTCCTGACCGCGGTGCTGGCGGACGCACCCGCCTACCGGCCGCCCTACCAGCAGCCCCGCTACCTCCACCGCCAGACCGGCGGGGCGTCCTACCGCGGGATGACCGCCCCGGCGGGGGATCCCGGCCCGGTGGCCGCGGACCGGTACGCCTGCCCGCACGGCGACTACGTCTGGTACCGGCCCGACATCGGCACCCCGATCGCCGCCTGCCCCACCCACCACGTCCCGCTGGTCCGGACCTGACCGGGCATGCTCACCGCGTTCTGGGAGACAGCCGGCAGCAAACTCACCGACCGGTGGGCCGCCGTCTCCGCCCCGGCGCTGCTGTTCTGGCTCGGCGGGCTCGCCGCCTGGACCCACCACCACGGCGGCCTGCGCACCCTCGACACCCACACCGGCTGGCTGGACCGGCAGACCCCCGCCGTCCAGACGGCGACCATCCTCACCGCCCTGCTCACCATCACCGCCTCCGGGATCGTCGTCGACCGGCTCACCACCCCGACGCTGCGGCTGCTGGAGGGCTACTGGCCGTCCTGGACCGGCCCGCTGCGCCGCCGGCTCACCGACACCCTCGCCCGCCGCGCCGCCGCCGACGCCGCCGCCTGGCAGCAGGCGTACAGCCGCATCCACACCGCCGCCCCCACCGCCGCGGACCTCGCCGTCTACACCCGGCTGGACCGCCGCCGACGCCGCCGGCCGGCCAGCGCCGGCTACTTCCTGCCCACCCCGATCGGGAACATCCTGCGCGCCGCCGAACGCCGCCCGGTCGACAAGTACGGCCTGGACACCGTCACGGTCTGGCCCCACCTGTGGCTGCTGCTGCCCGAGGACACCCGCACCGCCCTGCGCGCCGCCCGCGCCAGCCTCGACACCGCCGTGGCCACCGCGCTCTGGGGGGTGCTGTTCTGCGCGTTCACCCCGTTGACCTGGCTGGCGCTGCCGGTCGGCCTCACCGTGACCGGTCTCGCCGTGGCCGTGGTCATCCCGGCGCGGGCGCAGGTCTTCGGTGACCTCATCGAAACCGCCTACGACCTGCACCGCACCGCCGTCTACCAGCAGCTCCGCTGGCCGCTGCCCGCCAGCCCCCACCACGAACGGGAGCACGGGCAGCGGCCAGCGGAGCTGCTGGTAGA
>NZ_CAAAFR010000134.1:0-28789 GCF_900634745.1 Protofrankia symbiont of Coriaria ruscifolia | reverse complement strand
GCTGGTCATCCCTGAAGGGGCGGGGCCGGTCAAGGCGACGCTGGGATCTGTTTTGGCTGGTTGTGGGCGTGCGGGGGTTGGCCGTCGTGGGTCGGCGGCGTGTGGGTGGGGCAGGCAGCTGTGCCTGCCGTTGTGTGCTGCCCGCGGGTTCGCAGAGGCTCCGGGGTCAGGGCCCGTGGGCCCCGGAGGGGACCCGGTCGCCGTAGGCGATGCGTAGACAGCCTTGACGCTGGAGGGGCGGACTCGCATGCTGCGTCGCGGACCCGTGGCGGCCAACCGGGTGACCCGAGAGGTCGGCGTGGGGTCTGGGCGCGGCCGTCAGGCCGCTCGACTGCTGTATGTGCCTGGACTGGGAAACGGTTTCCTTTCGGGCGGGTAGGGGTGGTGCGGTTTCGTCTCCATCCCGATTCGGTGTCGGGGGCAGGTTCGGCTGCCAGTCATCCCTTCGCCCCGGGGGCATGGAGCGTTACGACCGCGGTCGGCGGGGGTCAATCAGACGGGCGACCACGCCACCGGGGTGGAGGTCATGACCAGCACGGCCACGCCGCCGACCGGGACCGGACCGCTCACGCCGCCGGGCGCAGCGCGCGGACCTCACCGTCGCGCAGCGCGTAGGAGACCAGCGTGAGCAGCTTGCGGGCCGCGGCCACCTTGCCGATGTTGCGGCCACGACGGTCGCCGACCCTGGCCTTGGTGGTGCCCAGGATCGGAGTGGACGCGGGCAGGATCTGCACCGCCTCGACGGCGGCCCAGCGTGGAACCCTGCTTGGTGATATGGCCACGGTGCACGGTGGTGTCGGACTCACGGTGACGCGGCGTGAGCCCTGCCCAGCTGGTCAGATGTCCCGGGCTGGGGAACCGGCTGACATCGCCGATCTCGGCGACGAACACCGCCGCCAGCGTCGACCCGATCCCGGGGATCTGCTGAACAGCGCGGTAGCCGGGATCGCCGGCGAGCCGGGTGGTGATCCGTCGGCGGACGGTGTCGATCTCCCAGTCCAGCAGGTCGATGATCCGGCGCAGACTGTCGACCCGGGCCCGGTACGGCGGGTCGAGCCAGACCCGGTCCAGCAGCTCCTGCCCACCCACGCCGAACAGATCCGTCATCGGCACGGTCACGCCCTGCTTGGCGAGCACCCCGTGGACCTGCGCCTTCAGGCCCGAGCGGACCGCGACCAACCCGGCGCGGTGCCGGACCATCTCGCGCAGCTCACGCAACGCCGGCGGGGCGATCCACGCCTCGGGCAGCCGACCCATCCGCAACAGATCCGCCAGCTCCGCGGCGTCCCGGACGTCGTTCTTCACCCGCCGACAGGAGTACGCCTTCACCCCCAGCGGATGCGCCAGATGCACCCGAGCATCGAGATCGGCGAGCGCATCGACCGCCCAGTACCAGCCGTAGGTCGCCTCCAACACCACCTCGGCGTGCACACCCGCCCGCGCGACCTCCGCCGCCAACGCCTCCGGATCGTTGGCGATCCGAACGGTCGACAGCGGAACGCCTTCCGCCGTCATCCGCACCACCACACTCCGGCGACGGTGCAGATCGATACCGACTACCTGCGAACCCTCGTACCCTTGAGACACAGGGGCCTCCTCGTCCAGTGACGATGGCAACAACCCCCGGCCTACCCGGGGGCCGTCACCAAGGAGCGGAGGCCCCGCTCCTTCATCGCATCAGAAGCCTGGAGCCTCTGCGAGTACGACTGGATCGTTGTCGACATAGACGACCCGGATGTCCGGTGTGACTTTCTGGGCGACCTGGTGGACGTTGTCCGCGGTCGGGATCCCGGTACCGATGTCGATGATCTGCCGGATGCCGGCCTCCCCGACGAGAAACCGGACGGCGCGTTGGAGGAAGCCTCGGTTTTCCCGTGCCATCAGCCGGGCTTCGGGGGCAGCCCGCAGCACCCGCTCCGCCGCGATCCGATCAGTCGGATAGTTGTCTTTGCCCCCAGGAAATAGTCGTACATCCGCGCTGGGTGCGCCGTGGCCATGTTGATTTCATCGACGGCGAAGCCACTTGTTCTCATGAAACCTCCCATCCCGTTCCCTGCCGCCGTCTTCCACGTGATGTATCGAACAGTTTGATCGTTTCCATGAATGCGAGACCGGATGCGCCAGGCCGCTTGTGAATCCCAGTGATTTCATAGCCGGCCTGTGTGGAGCCGAGGAAGAGGTTGGATGTGGCCAGCCGGACGTGGCCACATCCAACGTGGCACCAGGTGGGCCGGCGTGCTCCAGGCCCTGACCGGACTGCGCCTGATCCCAGCCGCGGGTGGCCAGCTCGCGATACACGTGGAAAGGGGCGCCCAATGGGCGCCCCTTTCCTACGCCGATACCATCGGTCGTGGGTGTGCGGGTATCGAGAGCGTGGAGGCGGTGTGGGGCCCTGGATTGTGGTCGTGCTCGCGGGTCTCGTGGTGGTGGTCGCGGCGATCGTGGTGCGGCGCCGCCGGGCGAGGATGAGCAGGTCGTCCCGGACACCGACCTTCCCGAGGAAACTGCGAGTCAGCTGGCCTCCGGGTTACTCGGACGACCGCCCGATCCGCGTGGTGGACAGGCCCAACGCGCTGTACCTGATCGAAGAGTTCGCGAGCAGGCGGGCGGCGTTGGAGTTCCTGCGCGGGTGCGAGGTCCGAGACGAACGGATCTACGTGATCGCCGAGACGCCTGCGGGCAACCTCGGTAAGGATCTGATCATGATCTTTGAGGAGGCGGATGGGCGGTTCGTCGAGATCGCCGAGCGTAGTGCGCTGCCCAGCCCTCGGCGGTCCGATGAGGACTGCGCTCGGTGCGACTATTCGATGATGCCGGCGGGGGCGCCGGAACCGATTGGTGATGTGGACGGTGAGCACGTCAGTGTCACTTACTACCTCAACCTCGAGGAGCTGGAGCTGAAGGGGCACGGTTTCCGGTGCGAGTTATGTGGTGGCCTGGCCTGGCCTGTGCGCGGTGCTACCGGGCGACGCTTCCGGTACCGGCACCGGCCGGTGAACTCGACCTGCGGTGCTGGTTGTGTCAGGGCGAGGTTGATCTCTTCACGGAGTAACGGCATCCCGCCCGGGGTGTTTCATGCTGCCTGTCACGGAGCGAGGTGATCTGCTGTCCATGAGCATCAGCCGTTTCCTCGTCGGACGAGAAACTCAGTCGATCTTTCCGGCCCTGCTGCTCTTCGCCCTGTCAGCCAGCGGTGCCGTGTGCTACTGCACGGTTGTCCTACGTGCCATGACGTGCGCCGCATCCCACGTGCTCAACTCGCTCAGCCGTTCGCCGGTCGCGTCCACATAGATGGCGTAAGGGTTAGTCACTGCGCCCGGCTGCTGAGCGGAGGGAAGCAATTTCGGCTCTCAATCTCTGGATTTCTGTGTTCCAAGGGTGGGGCGCGTTCGGTAGCCACGTTGGCCAAGGACGGGGGCGGCGGCGAAGGACTACAGCGCCGCGCTGAAGACGGTGAAAGAAATCTACGGAGTCGCGCCGCAGTGGCTCAAAACCAGCGCCTCGCTCACCATGTAGTTACAGATCTGCTGGACTCCACGAGTGTCCGGCGGGCGAGGCAAAGCGGTTTGGCGGACCTCGCCGCCTTCATCGGGGCGGAACCCTAGTTTCCGCGTCGGCCAGGTCCGAGACGGTCACAACCGTAGTGGCATTCTACATTTGTCGTATGGCTACTTTGATCTCGTCCTGGGAGCTTCGCAACGACACGTGCAGCCTGCTCCGACGCGTCGGAGCAGGCGAAGGAATGGTCATCACCGTTGACGGTCGCCCGGTCGCCCGGCTTGCCACGGTGGACCGGCGTCCTCGATTTATCGGTCGTGAGGAGTTCGTGCGAAGGCTCCTCGGCCAGCAAGGGCAGGCTGACTCAGGCCTGCGGGTCGACCTTGATGAACTGGCCGGCGACATGACGGAAGACTTGCCGCCGCTGTGACTGAAGCCGGAATCGTCGACACGCTGGTCTGCATCAGGCAGGAGTCCGGACAGGCGTTGTAGGCGGCCCCGGCAGCTGGATGAATGATGGCCGATGACGCGTCGATCGCCGCCACCGCGTTCGCATATGACCTCGCCCTGGTGAGCTGAGATTCGGACATGAGCCGGGACTCGGACATCAGGGCCAAAGGCGTCGCGATCATGCTTCTCTCACGCTCGGGGTCCGGAAGCCGACCTGGATGAGGCCCGGGAGGCCCAGGTTCCCGGGTCGTCGGTGGACGCGGTCTGCGGGCTGGAGCTTCCGGATGGGGCCGCCGTCGCTTATCTTGCCGGTGAGGAGGCGCGCACCGTCCGGGCTGCGGGAGGCTGGTCCCAGCGACTGTGGCTGGGACCGCTGCTGTGTTTTCAGCGTTTTCAGTGAACCGTTCCGGACGCCAGGTGGGAACGGTTCGCAGTGAACTCGGTGTTATCACCCCGATTTTGTCGGTCCGGCACCGCTCGGCAAAGGCTGAGCTCGGTCAAGGAGGAAGATCATGGCAGAACGGACAGTGTTCTCGCGGGGAGTGGCAGCGCCCCGTACGGGCACGTACCGTATCGATCCGGCCCGGTCCACCGTGCGTTTCACCACGCGCGGGCTGTTCGGCCTGCTCAAGGTGGTCGGTACTCTGGCTGTTCGGGAGGGCTCGATCGTCGTCGCCGATCCGGTCGAGAAGTCCACTGTACGTGCCGTGATCGACGCGACCAGCCTGGACACCGCCAATCGCACCCGGGACAAGCACCTGCGGGCAGCGGACTTCCTGGACGTCGAGACCTATCCGGACATCACGTTCACCTCCGAGCGACTCGTGGAAACCGTGGGTACCTGGACCCTTTTCGGCATCCTGACGGTGCACCGTGTTTCCCGGCCGGTGGAGCTGACCATCACGGCAGCCGAACCGACCGAACCGACCGAACCGACCAACGGTGAGGTGCGCTTCCAGGCCGTCACGCGGACCGACCGGCACGAGTTCGGCGTCAGCAAGGGCAAGGCCGCGGTCGCCCGTCACCAGGCCATCGACCTGGACCTCGTGGCCGTGCTGCTGTAACCGGTCAGACACGGGCTCTCCAGTGATTGGCCGTGGCGGTACCCGACGGCCGGGTGACCCGTAGGGTGGGCGGTGTGGCACTGATCCTCCTGCCTGCCGTGGACGTAGCCGACGGCCGGGCCGTCCGGCTCGTCCAGGGCAAGGCTGGTTCCGAGACCTCCTACGGTGACCCCCGCGAGGCCGCGTTGGCCTGGCAGCGTAACGGCGCCGAGTGGATCCACCTCGTCGACCTCGACGCGGCCTTCGGTCGGGGCTCAAACCGTGATCTGATCGCCGAGGTGGTGCGCTCGGTCGACGTGGCCGTGGAGCTCTCCGGCGGGATCCGCGACGACGACTCCCTGGACGCGGCGCTGGCGACCGGCGCGGCCCGGGTGAACATCGGCACGGCCGCGCTGGAGAACCCCGACTGGGTGCGCGCGGCGATCGACCGGGTCGCCGACCGGATCGCCGTCGGGCTCGACGTCCGCGGCACCACCCTGTCCGCCCGCGGCTGGACCCGCGACGGCGGTGAGCTGTTCGACGTCCTCGCCCGCCTGGACGCCGACGGCTGCGCCCGCTATGTGGTCACCGACGTCCACCGGGACGGCACCCTCACCGGGCCGAACCTCGACCTGCTGCGTACCGTCACCGCTGCCACGTCCCGGCCGGTGGTCGCCAGTGGCGGGGTGTCGTCGCTGGACGATCTGGCGGCCATCGCGGGCGTGGCGGGCGTCGAGGGCGCCATCGTCGGCAAGGCGCTCTACGCGGGGGCGTTCACCCTGCCCGAGGCGCTGGCGGTCGCCTCCGGCCAGCCCGCGCACATCCGGTGACCGTTGCCGTCCGGGTGATCCCGTGTCTGGACGTCGACGCCGGCCGGGTGGTCAAGGGCGTGAACTTCACCGATCTGCGGGATGCCGGCGATCCGGTGGAGATGGCGAAGCTGTACGACGCCGAGGGCGCAGACGAACTGACTTTCCTCGATATCACCGCGTCCAGCGCAAATCGTGAGACCACGTATGACGTGGTGCGGCGTACCGCCGAACAGGTTTTCATTCCACTGACGGTTGGTGGCGGTGTACGCATGATCGGTGATGTCGACCGGTTGTTGCGGGCCGGCGCCGACAAGGTCGGCATCAACACCGCCGCGGTCGCCCGTCCGGAACTGGTTCGTGAATGCGCGCTGCGGTTCGGCAGCCAGTGCATCGTGCTGTCGGTGGACGCCCGCCGGACCCGCACCCCGGAATCCGGCGGGCCCCGGTTCGAGGTGACGACCCATGGGGGCCGCACCGGGACGGGCATCGACGCGGTCGCCTGGGCGGCGCGGGCGGTGGAGCTCGGCGCCGGAGAGATCCTGCTCAACTCGATGGACGCCGACGGGACCCGGAACGGCTACGACCTGGAGATGATCGCCGCGGTCCGCGCGGTCGTGGACGTGCCCGTCATCGCCAGCGGCGGGGCGGGATCCTTGGCGGACTTCTCCCCGGCGGTTGCCGCGGGGGCCGACGCGGTACTCGCCGCGAGCGTTTTCCACTTCGGTGACCTGCGTATCGGTGCGGTCAAGGACGCGCTGCGCGCCGCCGCTGTACCGGTTCGCTGAACGCATGTCAGCACCAGTTCGCTGAACGCACGTCAGCTCGTGGCTGTTTGCCGGACATCTCGCCGGTGGACGATGCGGTAGCCACCGTACGCGGTGAACACTCATGGACCGGACATTGCCCGCCGGGCGATGATTGCGTCGGGTTACGATTCCGGCGGGCATGTGACGCCGGTCAAAAGGCGTTGCGGTGAGCGGTGTTTTCAGCTCGCATTCGTCCCGGCGGTATCGGGGTCGGCGGCCGTGGTAAGCAGCGGAGGGGAGAAGCGTGCCTGAACACGCCCCGAGCCCTGCGAAGGCGCCGGCAGCTGCAGATGCGGCGGCGGCTGGGGTGGCGGAGGCGCAGGCGACGCCGCTTTCCGCGGGCTCGCCCGCTGTCATACGCAGGGGTCTGGCCATCCTCGGTATGGCGATCCGGGACGAGCCCCGTACGTTTGCCGTGGCGGTCGCCGGCAGCAGCCTGTTCGGTCTCATGATGGTGGCGAGCTCGGTGGTGCTCGGCGAGATCGTCGACCGGGTTGTGCTGCCGTCCTTCGAAACCGGTCGGGTTGCCGTCGGCGGCCTCGCGCTGGCTGCCGCGGTACTGCTCACGGTCGGGGCTGTCCGGGCCCTCGGGATGTTCGTACGCCGGCTCGGTGGCGGTGTGATGACCTTCCGGTTGCAGGCCGCCTACCGCCGCCGGGTCACCCGGCAGTACCTGCGCCTGCCGCTGTCCTGGCATCAGAGCCACCCGACCGGCCTGTTGTTGTCCAATGCCAACGCCGACGTCGAGGCGAGTTGGGCTCCGGTCCTCCCGCTGCCGTTCGCGGTGGGGGTGGTGGCCACGCTGATCGCCGCCCTGGTCGTCCTGGTCGCGACCGATCCGCTGCTGGCCGGCGTCGGATGTGTCGTCTTCCCGGCCTTCGGCGCGGTCAACATCTTCTACGGACGGAGGATCTCCCCGCTGCTCTCCCGTGCCCAGCAGCTGCGGGCGGAGGTCAGCGGGCTCGCGCACGAGTCCTTCGACGGTGCGCTGGTGGTCAAGACGATGGGCCGGGAGGCCGACGAGACGGCGCGGTTCGCCCGCAAGGCGGACGAGCTGCGCGCGGCGATGGTGCGCGCCGGACAGGTACGGGGACTGTTCGACCCGGTGATGGACGCGTTGCCCAACATCGGTGTGCTGCTGGTCCTCCTGGTCGGGACGGCCCGGATCTCGGCGGGCAGCCTGGACGTCGGGGAGCTCGTGCGGGTCGCCTACCTGTTCACGCTCCTGGCGTTCCCGCTGCGGGCGATCGGCTGGGTGTTCGGCGAGCTGCCCCGGTCGGTTGTCGGCCACCGCCGGGTGAGCACGGTGCTGCGCGCGTGCGGCGAACAACGTTTCGGCTCGGGGGTCATGGCGGGGCACGGTCCCGTGGCGCTGGTGGTGGACGCCGTCTCCTATACCTATCCGCGGCGGTCCGTCGACGGCCGGACACCTGCGATCATGGCGGCGGATACGGCCGGGCCCCTGTATCCGGCTCTGGAGCGTCCGGTCCTGGAACGAGTGAGCTTCGAGGTGCCGGCGGGCCGGGTGGTGGCGCTGACGGGACGGACCGGCTCGGGCAAGTCGACGCTGGCCGGCCTGCTGGTCAGGCTTTACGACCCCGACGCCGGAGCGGTCCGCATCGACGGGGCCGACCTGTCCGAGCTGGCGCGCGGCGAGGTCGCCGCGGCGGCGTCCCTCGTCCCCCAGCAGGCGTTCCTGTTCGACGACACCGTCCGTGCCAACGTCGCCCTCGGTCTTGCGGTGGACGACGCCGCGATCTGGGATGCGCTCGCGCACGCCCAGGCGGACCGTTTCGTCGCGGCACTGCCCGCCGGGCTGGACACGCAGGTCGGCGAGCGGGGCACGACGCTCTCAGGCGGCCAGCGGCAGCGGATCGCCCTGGCCCGTGCGCTGGTCCGCCGGCCACGCCTGCTGGTGCTCGACGACGCGACGTCCAGTGTCGACACGCGGATCGAGTCGGCCATCCTCACGGGACTGCGGGCGCGGGCAGGTGCGTCCACGGTGGTCGTCGTCGCGCACCGGCGGGCAACGATAGAGCTGGCCGACGACGTCGTCTACCTGGAACGGGGGCGGGTCGCCGGGCACGGGACCCACCATGAGCTGATGGTCACCTCGCCCGGGTATGCGGCGTTGCTCTCCGCGTACGGCCCGACGGGCGCCGCGTACGGCCCGACGGGCGCCGCGGGCCCGACAGGCCCCACACACAGCCCGACAGGCGTGGACGGCAGCCCCGCCGAGGACGCCGGACTGGTGCGATGAGCACCGCCGCCGTACCCACGCCCCGCGGCGGTGGCGGCGGCGGTGGCCTGGCGCCGGTCCCGGTACGGCCCCGGGAGCCGTTGTGGGCCACATTGCGCCGGATCCGCCGGCTCGCGCCGGAGCTCACCGCGGGCCTGCCTGTGACGCTGGCCCTTGCCGCCGTCGCGACCGCGGGACGGGTCGTGATCCCGATCGCCGTCCAGCAGACCGTCGACCGCGGCCTGCTGGACGGCCGGCCGGACCTGTCCGTGGTGCGCCACGCGGTGGCGGGCGCGGCCGTGGCGATCATGGTGACGGCGTTGGCGGCCTACCGGATGAACGTCCGGTTGTACCGGACGTCGGAGGCAGCCCTGGTGACCATGCGGATACGGGCGTTCAGGCACATCCACGGCCTGTCCGTGCTGACCCAGTCGGAGCAGCGGCGTGGGGCGCTGACCTCCCGGGTCACCAGCGACGTCGACCAGATGTCGCAGTTCCTGCAGTTCGGCGGCATGGTCCTGCTGCTGTCCACCGGGCAGATGCTGATCGCGACCGTGCTCATGGCGGTTTACTCCTGGCCTCTGACCGTCGTCGTCTACGCCTGTTTCATCCCGATGGCCGTTGTCGTGCGGCGGTTCCAGCCGCGGTTGACCCGGCGGTACCTGACCGTCCGGGAACGGGTCGGGGACATGCTCGGTGCGATCTCGGAGTCGGTGGTCGGCGCGGCGGTGGTGCGCGCCTACGGCGTCCAGGCACGTACGGCGACGCGCGTGGACACCTCCGTGGACCGTTACCGTTCGGCGCAGACGTCCGCGCAGCGCCTGGTCGCCACGGTCTTCTCCGCCGGGGAGCTGGTGGCGGCGGGTGCCACCGGCGCCGTGGTGGTCGCCGGGGTGCTGCTCGGGGTGGGCGGCCACGTCAGCGCCGGGAAGCTGGTGGCCTTCCTGTTCCTGGTGACGTTGTTCGTGGTGCCGCTGCAGACCCTGACCGAGATGCTCAACGAGGGAGCCAACGCGTCCGCCGGCCTGCGCCGCGTCCTGGACGTGCTGGACACCCCACAGGACGTGCCCGACCCGGGTCCGGACGGGCGGGATCTGCCCCGTGGGCCGCTCACGGTGTGCTTCGACGGGGTCTCGTTCGCCTATCCGGGAGGCCCGCTCGTCCTGCATGCCGTCGACCTGCGGATCGCGCCCGGCAGCCGGGTCGCGGTGGTCGGCGAGACCGGATCAGGCAAGACCACGCTCGCCAAACTGCTCGTCCGGCTGATGGATCCCACCGCCGGTCAGGTGCTGTTCGCGGGCGTGCCCCTGGACCGGGTGCGGTTCGCCTCACTGCGCCGGCGGGTCGTGATGGTCCCGCAGGACGGGTTCCTGTTCGACGTGAGCATCGCCGACAACGTCCGCTACGGACGTCCGGATGCCACTGACAGTGATGTCATGGACGCGTTCGCGGCGTTGGGGCTCGCTGACTGGATCACCGGGCTCGCCGACGGTGTGCTGGCCCGGGCCGGTGAGCGCGGAAGCTCGCTGGCCGCGGGCGAGCGTCAGCTGGTGGCTCTCGCCCGCGCCCAGATCGCCGCCCCGGATCTGCTCGTCCTCGACGAGGCGACGTCGGCGGTGGACCCCGCGACCGAGGTGCGGCTGGCCCGTGCGCTGGGCGAGCTGACCCGCGGGCGGACGTCGGTCACGATCGCCCACCGGCTGTCCACGGCCGAGTCCGCGGACATGGTGGTGGTCGTCGACGCCGGCCGGATCGTGCAGCAGGGCACCCACGCGGAGCTGGTCGGGGTCCCCGGTGTGTACCAGCGTCTGCACACCTCGTGGACGGCCGGGGTTACCGGGTCGTGACAGCCGGGGCCGGCGGGTCGTGACGGACGGCGCGTGCACGGCTCGGTCAGCGGGCATGCCGGTGCCGTCCGGTCACCGGATATGTCGGCACCGTCCGGTCACCGGGCATGCCGGGCCGCCGGGCGCGGCACAATGGGCTCGTGCCCGCCCATCCCCCCCGGCTGGACCCCGCGATCGCCGGCCGGCTCAAACGTGACGCCGCCGGCCTGTTCCCGGCGGTCGCCCAGCAGTACGACACCGGTGAGGTGCTGATGGTCGGCTGGATGGACGACGAGGCCCTGCGCCGTACGCTCACCACCGGACGCGCCACCTACTGGAGCCGCAGCCGTCGCGAGTACTGGGTCAAAGGGGACACCAGCGGCAACCTGCAGCTGGTCCACTCGGTGTCCCTGGACTGCGACGGGGACACCGTCCTGGTGCAGGTCGACCAGCTGGGGCCGGCGTGTCACACCGGCAGCCGGACCTGTTTCGACGGCCGGACGCTGCCGGTCACCGTCGTCGATCCGTTGCGAGCCCGCGATGCCCGGCATGCGGACGTCGCCGAACCCGTGAGGGGAGCGCAGCTGTGACGACAGGGGAGGTCAACCCCGGCCGCGCGCAGTTCCACGAGCTGGCCGCCGAATACCCGGTGGTCGCGGTGACCCGCCGCCTGCTCGCCGACGGCGAGACCCCGGTCGGGATCTACCGCAAGCTCGCCGGTGGCCCCGGAACGTTCCTGCTGGAGTCCGCCGAGCACGGCGAGGCGTGGTCGCGGTACTCGTTCGTGGGCGTCCGGGCCGCGTCCACCCTCACCGAACGTGACGGATCGGCGGTCTGGGTGGCCGGCGACCCGCCACCGGGGCTGCCCACCAGCGGTGACCCGCTGGAAATCCTGCGTGCGGCGCAGGTGGCGTTGCGCGCTCCCCGGCTTCCCGACGCCCCACCGCTGACCGGCGGGCTGGTGGGCTACCTGTCCTACGACATCGTCCGGCGGGTGGAACGGCTGCCCTCGGGTGCCGTGGACGATCTGGGCATGGCCGAGCTGCGGATGATGCTGACGGCCGACCTCGCCGTGTTCGACCACCGGGACGGCTCCTGCCTGCTGATCGCCAACGTGTTCACCGGCGGTGGCGGTGATCTGGACGCGGCCTACGACGACGCCCTGCACCGGCTCGAGGTCATGACGGCCGATCTGTGCAAGTCGACCGAGCCGACCGTGGCCAGCACCGGGGTGCCGGCGGACCTGTCGATCGCGGATTTCGTGTCGATGACCGAACCGGAGCGTTTCGAGGCGTCCGTCGAAGCCGCCATCGAGGAGATCCGGGCCGGCGAGTGCTTCCAGATCGTGGTCTCCCAGCGGTTCGAGCGGCCGACGACAGCCGCAGCCCTGGACATCTACCGGGTGCTGCGGGCGTCCAACCCGAGTCCCTACATGTACCTGCTCCGCTTCGACGACCATGACGTGGTCGGCTCCTCGCCGGAGGCACACGTGACGGTGACGGGACGGCGTGCGCTGCTGCACCCGATCGCCGGTAGCCGCCCTCGTGGCGCCACCCCGGAGGCGGACGCCGGGCTTGCCGCGCAGATGCTCGCCGACCCCAAGGAGCGGGCCGAGCACGTGATGCTCGTCGACCTGGTGCGCAACGACCTGGGACGGGTCTGCACGCCGGGTTCGGTCCGTGTGGTCGAGTTCGCCGCCGTCGAACGGTTCTCGCAGATCATGCACATCGTGTCCACGGTGATCGGTGAGGTCGCCGAGGACCGCTCGGCCGTGGACGTCCTCACGGCGACGTTTCCCGCCGGGACCCTCACCGGCGCGCCGAAGGTGCGCGCAATGGAGATCATCGATGGGCTCGAACCCACCCGCCGGGGCCTGTACGGGGGGGTGGTCGGCTACCTGGACTTCGGCGGTGACCTGGACACCGCGATCGCCATCCGCACGGCCGTGCTCCGCGACGGCGTCGCCTACGTGCAGGCCGGCGCGGGCATCGTCGCCGACTCCGTCCCCGTGGCCGAGAACAACGAAAGTCGCACCAAGGCGGCGGCGGTGCTGCGGGCGATCGAGATCGCAGAGTCGCTGCGTCCGCCGACATGAGCGGGAGCCCACCGCACCGGGCGCCGTCCGCGGCTGCTGGGAGGTCGCTGGATAACGGCGTTCGATCAGCGAACGGGGAGGACGGGAACCGGCCCGTTGTCGCCGGGCAGCCTGCCCGCGGCGGCGGGCGGCAGGAGATGGCCGCGGCGGTGGCCGCCTGCCTGCTCGGCGCCGCCCTGGTGCTGCTCACCGCCGGGGCGACCTGGGTACGGGTACGTGTCGCCGCCACGACCGCGGACGGGCAGGAGGCGGCCGCCGCGCCGCTGGCGGCGAGCCTGACCGGCTCCGACCTGGCCCCGGCCCTCGCCGGGCTGGGTCTGGTGGGGCTCGCCGGTGTCGTGGCGATCGCCGCCACCAGGCGGTTGGGACGGGTGGTCGTCGGTGCGCTGGTCGTGCTCGCCGGTGTGGCGATCGCGGTCGTCGCCGGCCGGCTCGCCGCCGATCCCCTGCCGGCGGTGCGGGCCGCCTCGCAGGTGCGCGACCTTGTCCCGGGTGCCACCGCCGATCTGCGGGACCTGCGGCGCACGTTCGCGCCGTGGCTGGCCACCTGCGCAGGCGTGCTCCTCGCGCTCGGTGGGTTACTCGTCGCATTGCGCGGGCACACCTGGTCGGCGCTGTCCGCCCGCTACCGGACTCCAGCGGCCCGGCCGGTTGACGCCTGGGAGGCCATCGACCGCGGCGACGACCCGACCTGACGAGACCCGACCTGACGAGACCCGGCCTGACGAGACCCGACCTGACGAGACCCGACCTGACCCGGCCACGGCTGCCCGGCGTCGGGTCGGCACGGGGATGGCGCCGGGTCGGCGCGGGGGCCGGTGGCTGCGCCGGCGGGCCCGCAGCTGCTCGCCAGCGGGCCGGCGGCCGGGTATCGGCTACCTTACGGTTGGCATCGGTCCCTCTGGTTGAACAATGAACGAACAACCACGATGCGTGGGGATGGAGCTGGTGTATCCGGTGTGCAAAGGTTTTTCGGCTTCCTCGTTTCACTGCTTTTCAGCTTGTGTCAACCGACGGGCAACCGTCGGGTGTGAGAGTGAGAGCCCTTTAGCGGGGGCCGGATGCCGCTCAATCACGCCTGGCCTAACATCGGCGCCATGGCTGAGACAGCCGCGGGCACCGGCCGATGAGCGTTCTCGACGACATCCTTGACGGGGTGCGCGCGGACCTCGTCGAACGGGAGGCCGCGATTCCCCTGGCGGCGCTGAAGCGACGCGTCGAGCGTGTCCCCGATCCCAGGGACGCGCTGGCGGTGCTGCGTACCCGGGCCGTCGCTGTGATTGCCGAGGTCAAGCGCCGTTCCCCGTCGAAGGGCGAGCTCGCCACGATCGCCGATCCGGCGGCGCTGGCGGCTCAGTTCGAGGCGGCGGGCGCGGCGGCGATCAGCGTCCTGACCGAACGGCATCGGTTCGGGGGGTCGCTGGCCGATCTGGACGCCGTGCGTGTCGCGGTGGACGTGCCCGTGCTGCGCAAGGATTTCGTGGTCTCCCCGTACCAGATCTTCGAGGCGCGGGCGCACGGCGCCGACATCGTCCTGCTGATCGTGGCGGCGCTGGAGCAGCCTCGCCTGGTCGGCCTGCTCGAGCGGGTCGAGTCGCTGGGCATGACAGCCCTGGTCGAGGTGCACGACGAGCAGGAGGTCGTGCGGGCGGTCGACGCCGGAGCCCGGCTGATCGGTGTCAACGCACGCGACCTGCGGACGCTGCAGGTCGATCGCGACACCTTCGCCCGGCTGGCGCCGCTGTTGCCGCCGGGGGTGACCAAGGTCGCCGAATCCGGTGTGCGCGGGCCGCACGATCTGCTCGCCTACGCCGCGGCCGGAGCCGAAGCGGTCCTGGTGGGGGAGGCCGCGGTGACGGGGACGGATCCCCGCCAGACGGTCGCGGACCTGGTCACCGCTGGTGCGCATCCGGCCACCAAGGTCGGTCGCTGACCGGCGCCACCGGACGGAGAGCACCACCGGACGATAGGTTGACACGATGAGCCCCGCCGCGACCCCCGCCGCCGGGTTCACCAGCGCGGGTGCCGTGCCGGTGAACCCGCTGCCCGACAGCGCCGGGCACTTCGGGCGTTTCGGTGGCCGTTTCGTTCCCGAGGCGTTGTTCGCCGCGCTGGATCAGCTGATCGACGCCTACGCGCAGGCGCGGGCCGATCCCGGCTTTGCCGCCGAGCTGGGCGGGCTGCTCGCGACGTATGCCGGTCGGCCCACCGCGCTCACGGACGCGACCCGGCTGACCGCGCATGTGGGCGGTGCCCGCATCCTGCTCAAACGGGAGGATCTGGCCCACACCGGCTCCCATAAGATCAACAACGTGCTCGGCCAGTGCCTGCTCACTCGTCGGATGGGCAAGACCCGGGTGATCGCCGAGACCGGCGCCGGCCAGCACGGCGTGGCCACGGCCACGGCCTGCGCGTTGCTCGGCCTGGACTGCGTGGTCTACATGGGGGAGGAGGACACCGCCCGCCAGGCCCTCAACGTCGCCCGGATGAGGCTGCTCGGCGCCGAGGTCGTCGCCGTCGCCTCGGGCAGCCGCACGCTCAAGGACGCGATCAACGAGGCCATGCGGGACTGGGTGGCCACGGTGGACACGACCCACTACTGCATCGGCTCGGTGATGGGGCCGCATCCGTTCCCGATGCTGGTCCGCGACTTCCAGCGGATCATCGGGGTGGAGGCGCGGGCGCAGGTCCTCGACCGGGTCGGCCGGCTGCCCGATGCGGTGGTGGCCTGCGTCGGTGGCGGCTCGAACGCGATGGGGATCTTCCATCCGTTCGTCGACGACACCTCGGTCCGGCTGATCGGCACCGAGGCCGGTGGCGACGGGCTCGCCACCGGCCGGCACGCGGCCGCGATCGCCGGCGGCGCACCCGGTGTCCTGCACGGCATGCGCACCTTTCTCCTGCAGGACGCCGACGGGCAGACGCAGGTGTCGCACTCGATCTCGGCCGGGCTGGACTACCCGGGTATCGGCCCCGAACACGCCTGGCTGCACGAGACGGGCCGGGCGACCTACCGGGTGGTCGACGACCGCGCCGCCATGGACGCGCTGCGCGTGGTGGCGCGCCTGGAGGGCATCCTGGTGGCGATCGAGAGCGCGCATGCGTTCGCCGCCGCGTTCGATGTCGCCCGGGAACTCGGCCCGGACGCCGTCGTCGTTGTGAACTGCTCGGGGCGGGGCGACAAGGACGTCGACACCGCAGCGAA
Source organism: Protofrankia symbiont of Coriaria ruscifolia (assembly GCF_900634745.1). NCBI lineage: Bacteria > Bacillati > Actinomycetota > Actinomycetes > Frankiales > Frankiaceae > Protofrankia > Protofrankia symbiont of Coriaria ruscifolia. Next base: position 12,815 of record NZ_CAAAFR010000134.1, on the reverse strand, counting down.
GTGGTTCGATCTCCTCTGATGGCCGTCGCCAGCGGGAATCAGGCTGCACCAGCTCTTACGGCGGAAATCGGGCGCCGATGACGGAACGGACCAGGGTGCGAAGTCTTTCGGGTGAACGAAGTCCTTCGGGTGAGCACAGCCAGTTGAGTCGGGCCTTTGCCAGGGCCCGCTTCGACGGGCGGGCGGTGCTGGTCGGCTACCTGCCGGCGGGCTTCCCCTCGGTTGCCGGTGCGATCACGGCGATGCGGGCCCTCGTCGAGGCCGGGGTGGACGTCGTCGAGGTCGGCTTTCCCTACTCCGACCCGACCATGGACGGTCCGGTGATCCAGGCCGCGGCCGACGCCGCACTGCGCCGCGGAGTCACTACCCGTGACGTCCTGCGTACCGTGGAGGCGGTGGCCGTGACCGGCGTACCGGCGCTGGTGATGACCTACTGGAACCCGGTCGAACGGTACGGGGCCACCGCGTTCGCTCGAGATCTCGCGGCCGCGGGCGGGGCCGGGGTGATCACGCCGGACCTGCCTCCCGAGGAGGCCGGTCCATGGCTTGCGGCCGCCGCCGAAGCCGAGCTCGACCCGGTCTTCCTGGTCGCGCCGAGCTCGACCGACGCCCGTCTGGCGCGTGTCGCCGAGGTCAGCAGGGGTTTCGTCTACGCCGCGTCGCTCATGGGCGTGACCGGAACCCGGGCGCGCGTGGGCGAGCAGGCGGCCGAGCTGGCCCGGCGGGTCCGGGCCGTCACCGACACGCCCGTCGCCGTCGGGCTGGGTGTGAGCACGCCCGGTCAGGCGGCCGAGGTCGCCGGATTCGCCGACGGAGTGATCGTCGGTTCGGCCCTGGTCAAGGCGCTGCTGGACGCCGAACGCGCGGGGGAGGATCCGCAGGCCGCCGTCGCGGCGCTGCGGCGGATCGTGACCGAGCTCGCCGCCGGGGTACGCCAGCCCGAACCGTCCATGCCACGGGTGTAGTCCCCGCCGTTCCCACCGTCCAACCCCGTCCAACCCCGTCCTTGCGACTATCGGTGGCGTCCGGTGGTATCCGATGGCGTGGAGCACGGCGAGGGGGCGGGTTACGGGCGGTATAGCTTGGCCTGTGTGGTCCTAGCCGCGATTCCCAGCCCCTCGACGGGCGTCCTGCACGCAGGTCCCGTCCCGCTGAGGGCCTACACCCTTATGATCCTGATTGGTATCGCGGTCGCGATCGTGATCACCGGGCAGCGGCTGCGCGCGCGCGGCCAGCCGGCCTACATCGCCACCGACGTGGCCGGATGGGCTGTTCCGTTCGGCATCGTCGGGGCGCGGATCTACCATGTCGTCACGAGCCCGGACGCCTACTTCGGCGCCGACGCAGACCCGGTCGACGTGTTGCGGGTCTGGCACGGTGGGCTGGGGATCTGGGGCGGGGTCGCCGGTGGGGCGCTGGGTGCCTGGCTTGCCTGCCGGCGGCGAGGGGTCGGCTTCGGCCTGTTCGCCGACGCGATGGCTCCCGGCCTGGTCCTGGCCCAGGCGATCGGACGGTTCGGGAACTGGTTCAACCAGGAGCTCTATGGGCGTCCGACCGACCTGCCCTGGGCGTTGCGGATAGATCCCGGGCACCAGCGTGTTCCCGGCGTGTCGCTTTACCATCCCACCTTCCTGTACGAGTCGCTGTGGGACGTCGCGGTGGCGGGCGTCCTGCTGTGGGTGGACCGCCACCGCAGGCTCGGTCGGGGCAAGCTGTTCGCGCTCTACGTGGTGCTCTACACCGCCGGGCGGGCGTGGATCGAGGCACTGCGCATCGACGAGGCACACACGTTCCTCGGAGTGCGGCTCAACGACTGGACGTCTCTGGTCGTGTTCACCGCCGGGGTGGCCGCCCTCGTGTTCCTGCGCCGCCCCGTCGATCCCGCGGTGGCTGCCCAGCCGCCCACCGAGCCCACCCGCACCGATTCCGGACCGGCCACCGGCTCTGGCTCTGACGGTCCGCCGTCCGGGGACGACCCGGGTGAAGCAGGCGCCCGGGTGTCCGGGGCCGGTCCGGGTGGTGAAGCAGGCACCCCACCGTCGGGGGCCGGTCCGGGTGGTGAAGCGGACATCCAGCAGTCCGGGGCCGGTCCGGTACAGGCGAGCAGTACGGCGGAGGCGCGCGGCCCGGTCGAGGGGAACGCGGCGGCCGAGGTCAGCGGCTTGGACGAGGGAGCCGGCCCGGCGCAGGCGGGCGGTGCACCGCGGCGTGCGGAGTTCACCGTCCGCGACTGACCGCGGGGCCGCTCGTCCCCTCGGCGGAAAAGCCGTGGTCGACATCGGCGGAAAGTCGTGGTCGGCACACCGTCGTGCTGGAACGCGATCGCGTGCCCGGTTGGCCACATCCGGGTCCGGCCCGTTCGTGATCACGGCGGATCCTGTGCGCACGTGGCACACTCGTTATTGCGTCCGGCCGTGGCATTCCCTGTCGCGGCGGCGCGTCCGGACAGCGTCGTCCGCCTCTTGGAGATCCCCTGAAGACGGACAGGACCCGCCGGATGTCGATCGCACAAGGTTTGTACGACCCCACGTTCGAGCACGATGGCTGCGGGGTCGGGTTCGTCGTCGATGTTCGTGGGCGGCGCAGTCACGAACTGGTCGAACAGGGCCTCACCGTGCTGCGTAACCTTGATCATCGTGGTGCTTCCGGGTGCGACCCGGACACCGGGGACGGTGCGGGCATCCTGCTGCAGGTCCCCGATGCCTTCCTGCGCGACGTCGTCGATTTCCCGCTGCCGCCACCCGGCCGGTACGCGGTGGGTACCGCGTTTCTGCCGCAGGTCGCAGGCGATCGGGACGACGCGGTCCGCGCGATCAGCCGGATCGTCCGCGCGGAGGGCCTGCGGGTCCTGGGCTGGCGTGAGGTGCCGGTGGTCAGCCACATGGTCGGCCGGGCCGCCGCGGATGTCGAGCCGAGGATGCGGCAGATCTTCCTCGGCCTGCTCGGGGCCGTCGGCGCCGGTGACAGCACTGGTGACGTCGACGGCAGCGGCGGCGGCGGTGACAGCGTCGGCGACCAGCCCTTCGACCTGCTGGACCTGGAGCGCCGGGCGTTCTGCGTGCGCAAGCGGGCCCGCCGGGAGGCCGGGGTGTACTTCCCCTCCCTGTCGGTGCGCACCATCGTCTACAAGGGCATGCTCACCACCCACCAGCTCTCGGCGTACTTCCCCGACCTCGACGACCCCCGGTTCACCAGCGCCATCGCCCTCGTGCACAGCCGGTTCTCCACCAACACCTTCCCGAGCTGGCCGCTGGCGCACCCCTACCGGTTCGTCGCCCACAACGGTGAGATCAACACCGTGCGCGGCAACCGTAACTGGATGCAGGCCCGGGAGGCGCTGCTCGCCAGCGACCTGATTCCGGGTGACCTCAGCCGGATCTTCCCCATCTGCGCGGACGGCGCCAGCGACTCGGCCAGCTTCGACGAGGTCCTGGAACTGCTCCACCTGGCCGGGCGCAGCCTCCCGCACGCGGTCCTCATGATGATCCCGGAGGCGTGGGAGAACCACGACGAGATGGACCCGGCCCGGCGGGCCTTCTACCAGTTCCACTCGACGCTGATGGAGCCGTGGGACGGCCCGGCGTCGATCGCCTTCACCGACGGTACGGTCATCGGCGCGGTGCTCGACCGTAATGGACTGCGTCCGTCCCGTTACTGGGTGACCGACGACGGCCTGGTCGTCATGGCCTCGGAGGTCGGTGTCCTCGACATCCCCGCGCACAAGGTGGTGCAGAAAGGCCGGCTGCAGCCGGGGAAGATGTTCCTGATCGACACCGCTCAGGGCCGGATCGTCGACGACGAGGAGATCAAGTCCGAGCTGGCCGCCGCCGCCCCGTACGAGGAGTGGCTGCACGCCGGCGTGATCGCCCTGGGCGACCTGCCCGAACGCGAGCACGTCATCTACGGGCATGAGTCGGTGCGCCGCCGCCAGCAGGTCTTCGGGTACACCGAGGAGGAACTGCGGGTCATCATCGCGCCGATGGCCCGCGCCGGTACGGAGCCGATCGGGTCGATGGGCACCGACACCCCGGTCGCGGTGCTCTCGGAGCGTCCGCGCCTGCTGTTCGACTACTTCACCCAGCTCTTCGCGCAGGTCACCAACCCTCCGCTGGACGCGATCCGCGAGGAGATGGTCACCAGTCTCGGCCGCACGCTCGGGCCGGAAGGCAACCTGCTCGCGCCGTCGCCGGCATCCTGCCGCCTGGTGCACCTGCCGTTCCCGGTCATCAGCAACACCGAACTCGCCAAGATCGTCGGTATCAACGACGACGGCGACATGCCCGGGTTCGCGGCGGTGACCGTCCGTGGCCTGTACGATGTCGCCGGTGGCGGTGCGGCGCTCGCCGGACGGCTGCGGGAGATCTGCCGCGGGGTCAGTGAGGCGATCGCCGACGGTGCCCGCATCGTCGTGCTGTCCGACCGAGACTCCGACCGGCGCAAGGCCCCGATCCCCTCCCTGCTGCTCACCGCCGCCGTCCACCATCATCTGATCCGGGAGAAGACCCGTACCAAGGTCGGTCTGATCGTCGAGTGCGGTGACGCCCGCGAAGTCCACCACGTCGCGCTGCTGCTCGGCTACGGCGCGGCCGCGGTGAACCCGTACCTGGCCTTCGAGTCGATCGACAACATCCTCGACAGCGGCGAGCTGGACGGGATCACCCGTGACCAGGCCCAGAAGAACCTCATCAAGGCGCTGGGCAAGGGCGTACTCAAGGTCATGTCCAAGATGGGCGTCTCCACCGTGGCCAGCTACACCGGCGCGCAGGTGTTCGAGGCGATCGGCCTGTCCCAGAAGCTCGTCGACACCTATTTCACCGGGACGCCGTCCCGGCTCGACGGGGTGGATATCGACGTCATCGCGGACGAGGTCGCCGCCCGCCATCACCGGGCGTACTCGGCGCTGTCCAGCGAGCTCGCCCATCGCAACCTGGACACCGGCGGGGAGTACCAGTGGCGCCGCGAGGGCGAGGTGCACCTGTTCAACCCGGAGACGGTGTTCCTGCTCCAACACGCCACCCGCAGCCGCCAGTACGAGGTCTTCAAGCAGTACACCGCCACCGTCGACGAGCTGTCCAGGCACAATGCCACCCTGCGCGGCATGTTCGAGCTTCGCGAAGGGCTGCGCCCGCCGGTGCCGATCGAGCAGGTCGAACCGGTGTCGGAGATCCTTAAACGGTTCGCGACCGGGGCGATGTCCTACGGTTCGATCAGCGCCGAGGCGCACGAGACCCTCGCGATCGCGATGAACCGGATCGGGGGGAAGTCGAACACCGGCGAGGGCGGCGAGGACGCTGAACGTTACGTCCCCGACGCCAACGGCGACCTACGCCGGTCGTCGATCAAGCAGGTCGCCAGCGGACGTTTCGGGGTGACCAGCGAGTACCTCGCCAACGCCGACGACATCCAGATCAAGATGGCGCAGGGCGCCAAACCAGGTGAGGGCGGCCAGCTGCCCGCGCACAAGGTCTACCCGTGGATCGCGCAGACCCGGCACTCGACGGCGGGCGTGGGCCTGATCTCCCCGCCGCCGCACCACGACATCTACTCCATCGAGGACCTCGCCCAGCTCATCCACGACCTGAAGAACGCCAATACCCGGGCGCGGGTGCACGTCAAGCTCGTCGCCGAGGTCGGTGTGGGTACGGTCGCGGCCGGCGTGTCCAAGGCCCACGCCGACGTCGTGCTGATCTCCGGGCATGACGGCGGCACCGGCGCCTCCCCGCTGACGTCGCTGAAGCACGCGGGCGCCCCCTGGGAGCTGGGACTGGCCGAGACCCAGCAGACCCTCCTGCTCAACGGCCTGCGCGACCGGATCGTCGTCCAGGTCGACGGCCAGATGAAGACCGGACGTGACGTCGTTGTCGCCGCTCTTCTCGGCGCCGAGGAGTTCGGGTTCGCCACCGCCCCGCTGGTCGTGGCCGGCTGCGTGATGATGCGGGTGTGCCACCTCGACACCTGCCCGGTGGGCGTGGCGACCCAGAACCCGGTGTTGCGCAAGCGCTTCACCGGCAAGCCCGAGTTCGTGGAGGCGTTCTTCACCTTCATCGCCGAAGAGGTGCGCGAGTACCTCGCGGCGTTGGGCTTCCGCACCCTGCAGGAGGCCGTCGGGCACGTCGAGATCCTGGACGCGCGGGCCGCCGTCGACCACTGGAAGGCAGCGGGTCTGGACCTCACCCCGTTGCTGCACGCGCCGGAGCGGCCCTTCGGCGGCTCGCTGCACTGCACGACCGCCCAGGACCACGGGTTGGACAAGGCACTGGACAACTCCCTGATCCAGCTCTGCGAGGACGCACTCGAAGACGGCCGGCCGGTGTGGCTGGAGATGCCGATCCGCAACGTCAACCGGACGGTCGGCACCATGCTCGGCTACGAGGTGACCAGGCGTTACGGCGCGCTGGGCCTGCCCGATGACACGATCTCGCTGCGGTTCACCGGGTCGGCCGGGCAGAGCTTCGGCGCGTTCGTGCCGCGCGGGGTGACGCTCACCCTCGAAGGCGACACCAACGACTACGCGGGCAAGGGTCTCTCCGGCGGCCGGATCATCGTCTTTCCGCCGAAGGAGGCGCCGTTGCGCGCCGAGGAGAACATCGTCGCGGGCAACGTGCTGCTCTATGGCGCCACCGCCGGCGAGGCGTTCTTCCGCGGCATCGTGGGGGAGCGGTTCTGCGTCCGCAATTCGGGCGCGACCGCTGTCGTCGAAGGTGTCGGCGACCACGGGTGCGAGTACATGACCGGCGGCACCGTCGTCGTGCTCGGAGCTACCGGACGCAACTTCGCCGCCGGTATGAGCGGCGGCGTCGCCTACCTGTACAAGCCGGTCCGTCAGCGGATCAACACCGAGATGGTCGACGTGGAACCACTCGACGGGGACGACCGCGAGCTGCTGCTCGCACTGATCGCCCGGCACCGGCGGGAGACCGGCTCCACGGTCGCGGCCGGTCTGATCGGACGCTGGGAGGACGAACAGACCCGATTCGTCAAGGTGATGCCACGGGATTACAAGCGCGTGCTGGCGGCTATGAAGAAGGCGGAGGAGGACGGACTGCCCGCCGAGGATCTGATCATGGCATCCGCCCGCGGCTGAGCGGCGTCACAGCAGGCAACACCCGAGCGAACAGAGTCCTTCGCGGCCGTGTCCCCGCCAGCCTCCCCGTGAACCACGTCGAACACCGTCCCCGCAAGCACCGTCCCCGCGACAACGTCTCGCGGGCGGTGCTCCAGCGGGTGGTGGTCGGCCAGACGAACACCACCGAACATCATCACCCGACAGGAGCGGCATGGCTGACCCGACAGGCTTCCTCAAGCATCACCGGGAGCAGCCCAGGCGCCGGCCCGTCAACGTGCGCATCACCGACTGGAAAGAGGTCTACGAGCCGTTCCCGGTCGGTTCCCTGCGTGACCAGGCCGCCCGGTGCATGGACTGCGGCATCCCGTTCTGCCACAACGGCTGTCCCCTGGGAAACATCATCCCGGAGTGGAACGACCTGGTGCGCCGCGCCGACTGGGACGAGGCGATCGAACGGCTGCACGCCACCAACAACTTCCCGGAGTTCACCGGACGGCTGTGTCCGGCGCCGTGCGAGGCTGCCTGCGTGCTGGGTATCTCCGACGACCCGGTGGCCATCAAGCAGGTCGAAGTGTCGATCATCGATCGGGCGTGGGCCGACGGTACGGTCCGCCCGGTACTGCCGTCGGTGCGCACCGACCAGCGGGTTGCCGTGGTCGGGTCGGGTCCGGCGGGACTCGCCGCGGCACAGCAGCTCACCCGTGCCGGTCACAACGTCGTCGTGTACGAGCGGGCCGACCGCATCGGCGGCCTGCTGCGCTACGGCATCCCCGAGTTCAAGATGGAAAAGCACGTCCTGGACCGCCGGCTCGCCCAGATGCGAGCCGAGGGGACGGTCTTCATATCGTCCTGCAACGTCGGTGTCGACATAACCGGGGACGAGCTGCGCGCCTCCTACGACGCGGTCGTGCTCGCCGGTGGTTCGACGATCGGCCGGGACCTGAACATCCCCGGCCGGGACCTGGACGGCATCCATCTCGCCATGGACTACCTGGTTCCCGCGAACCATGTCCAGCAGGGTGATCTGGCTGCATCCCCGATAAACGCGGCCGGCCGGCATGTGGTCGTCATCGGTGGTGGCGACACCGGCGCGGACTGCCTGGGTACCGCACACCGCCAGGGCGCCCGATCCGTGCACCAGCTTGAGATCATGCCACAGCCGCCGCAGTCACGGCCGGCGGCCAACCCGTGGCCGACCTGGCCGGTCATCTACCGGGTGTCGAGCGCGCACGAGGAGGGCGGCGAGCGCGTTTTCGCCGTCTCCACCGAGCGTTTCTTCGGTGACTCCGCGGGCCGGGTCCGTGCGCTGCTCATGCACGAAGTCCGCATGGTTGACGGCCGCTTCGAGAAGGTGCCCGACACCGACATCGAGCTGCCCTGTGAGCTGGTGCTGCTGGCGATGGGTTTCGTGGGGCCGGAGCGGGGGGGCTTACTGGAGCAGCTCGGGGTGGCCTTTGACGCCCGCGGCAATGTGGCTCGCGACGCCGGTTGGGTCAGCTCGGTCCCGAGCGTGTTCGTCGCCGGGGACATGGGCCGAGGCCAGTCACTGATCGTGTGGGCGATCGCGGAGGGCCGGGCTGCCGCGGCGGCGGTCGACCGTTATCTGCGCGGCGCGACCGACCTGCCCGAGCCGGTAACCCCGACCCGACGGTAACCCCGACCCGACGGTAACCCCGACCCGACGGTAACCCCGACCCGACGGTAACCCCGACCCGACGGTAACCCCGACCCGACGGTAACCCCGACCCGACGGTAACCCCCGAATTATAACTTTCGGCATAATTCGGGGGCCCCTGTCTCCGGGGTGGGCCGTGATCCGTGCTTCTCGGTTGATGATCGTTAATGGATCCCGGGGGCGCTGTAGGCTTTTCGGCGACGTTCATACGCGCGGTGGTCCGCGCGATGGCACCGCGGACGTCCCGCCAGTGGGCCGAAGGCGATGCGATCATGTTTTCGCACCGTCGGAGGCCCGAGTCCTTCAGGTCGCTTGGATCACCGAGAGGGCACCGCGGGCGTCCCGCTGAGAGGGCACAGGAGCCAGATGCTGGACAGGCGGTTCATCCGGGAGAATCCCGATATCGTGCGCGAGGCTGCTCGCGTCAAGGGGGTCGACCTCGACGTCGACGGCATTCTGGCTCTCGACCGTAGCGTGCGATCGTTGCAGCACGCCTTGGACACTGCCCAGCGTGAGCGCCGTGAGCTCGCCGGTGCTTTCAAAACCGCCGATCCGGCCGGCCGCGAGCGGCTACGGGAGCGTTCCGGCGCCCTCGACACCCAGTTGCGCGAAACCCGCGACGAGCTGGAGACCGCCGGTGAACGGCTGCGGGACCTGCTGCTGCGCACCCCCAACATCCCGTGGAGCGGCGCTCCGGTCGGACCCGACGAATCGGCGAACACCGTCATCCGGGTCTGGGGGGAGCGTCCGGCCTTCGACTTCACCCCGATCGACCACGTCGAACTGGCCGAGAAGCGTGGCTGGGCGGAGTTCGAACGGGCCCGCAACGTCTCGGGGGAGCGTGCCTACGCGCTGGCCGGGCAGCTCGTGCTGCTGGAGCGGGCGGTCCATTCCTATGCGCTGGACCTGCTCGCGCACAGGGACTTCCGGCTGGTTTCGGTGCCGTCGCTGGTGAAACGGGAAGCGCTCGTCGGCACCGGTTTCCTCCCCGGACACGGCGAGGAGATCTACGAGCTGCCCGCCGACGAGCTCTTTCTCGCAGGCACCGCCGAGGTCGCGCTGGTCGGCCTGCACGCCGGCGAGATGTTGTCCCTGCGTGACCTTCCGCTGCGTTACGCCGGGATCTCGCCGTGTTTCCGTCGTGAGGTCGGCAGCGCCGGGCGTGACGTGCGCGGGCTGCTGCGGGTCCACCAGTTCGAGAAGGTCGAGCAGTTCGTGATCTGCGAGGCCGACGAGGAGCAGTCGGCCCGCTGGCACACCGAGCTGCTGGACACGGCCGAGACCGTCCTGCAGTCCCTGGGCCTTGCCTACGAGGTGGTGGAGTGCGCCACCGGTGACATGGGTCTGGGCAAGTTCCGGATGAACGACATCAACACCTGGTTCCCGTCGTTGCAGCGTTTCCGGGAGACCCACAGCTGTTCGACGCTGCACGACTGGCAGGCGCGGCGGGCGAACATCCGCTACAAGGACGCCGAGGGACGCGTCCGTTTCGCCCACACCCTGAACAACACGGCGGTGGCGACGCCGCGGCTGCTGGCGGCCATCCTGGAGAACTTCCAGACGGCGGATCACCACGTCCGCATCCCCAAGGTCCTGCGGCCCTACCTCGGCGACCGCGAGCTGATCTAGTAGCCGGCCGAAGGGCGCGCGATGACGGTTTTTTCGCGCGCCCCGCGCCCCGCGCCCCGCCCGGAGCGGCCATGGCGGCCATGGCGGCCGGGCGCGTTCGCTTGGGAATGTCGCGGGCACACCACTGGAGGTGAACGGTGTGCGTGGGTGTGGACAGTTGCCTCCGACCGGCGCGGGCGTGGCCGGTGCTGCTCCTTCGAAGGCTCCTTCTATGGTGCAGGACGCGCCGGGATGAACGGCGGGCCGGGTGGGTACCCTCCCGCGCGCAGCGCGCTGGGCCTGCGTTTTGCCCTCGCCCTGTTCGGTCTGCTGTTCTCCGCGGCCGTATGCGTATATTTCGCGGTCCAGGATCAGCCGCTGCCCGCTATCGTGCTCGGGGTGGTCGCCCTGACAGCCATAGTCGACCTGGTTGTGATTGTCTTACGGATCCGCCGCGAGCGTCGATGGTAGCGACCCAGCGCCCACAACACCCTCCGAGCTGTAGGTGGAAACCGCCGCCAGGACGACCGAAACCACCTACTCTTCCGGTGCTCGTAGGTGGAAAGGGTTGTCCGGACGACCGAAACCACCTACGTCTTCTTCTGAAGGAGGCGGGTTGTCTCTGCGTCGCCGTACGCTTCTGGTGACAGCGGCGAGCAGTATCCTCGCAGGCTGCGCCATTCCGTCGCACATACCGATCGCCCGGTCTGGATCCGGGTCTGCTGGCGTGTCAGGTTTACGGTCATCGCCGACCGGTCACCGTCTGCCGGTCGGTGCCGTGTCGTCAGCCACCAGCGAGCGACTGGCGAGCAATGTGTCGGTCGACCGGGCATCGGTGACTGCCGGGGTGACCCGCGATGAGGTGATCGCTCGCTACCGTGATGTCCGGGCCTCCGCCTGGGGCATCGACGTTCCCGGTGTCACGACGGTCCTGCCCACCACCGACAAGGTGATCGCGCTGACTTTCGACGCGTGCGGTGGTCCGCACGGCAGCGGCTACGACCACGCGCTGGTGGCGTTTCTCCGCGAGCACGGGATATTGGCCACGCTGTTCCTCAACTCCCGCTGGATCGATGCCAACATCCGGGTCTTCCACGAGCTCACTGCCGACCCGTTGTTCGAAATAGCGAATCACGGAACATCCCACCGCCCGCTGTCGGTGTCTGGCCGGTCAGCCTATGGGATAGACGGTACGGGAAATACCGCCGAGGCGTTCGACGAGGTCACCGGGAACCGGGACAAGATCGCCGCCTTCCTCGGCCACCCGCCGCGGTTCTTCCGGGCAGGTACCGCTCACTGCGACGACGTCGCCGCCCGGATTGTCGTCGACCTCGGTGAGCGTGTCGTCAACTTCGACGTCAACGGCGACGCCGGAGCAACCTTCACTTCTGACCAGGTCGAGCGGGCCGTGCTCGGCGCGAGACCCGGATCAATCGTCATCGCTCATATGAACCATCCTTCCGGCGGGACGGCCGAGGGGATGGCGGCTGCACTACCTCGACTGGTCGACGTCGGCTTCCGCTTCGTCCGGCTTTCCGACTACATACGATAGAAACTGATTGATGATGACATACGGTATCGAAGCCATGGCTTTCTGATCGGGATCGCCGTGATGTCGACGGCCGATTCATCGTGGGTGGCGGAGATGAGTCGTCCCACGGACTGGGATGTGCTGGATCTGGATGGCAATCCAACTGATCGCACCGTCCGCATTGGCAACTCTCCATGTGGTCATGTGGAACGTGCTGCCGGCGGCTACCGGCACCGAGCCTGCCCTACGCCGACCCGGTAGCTCCCATTAGGCGGCTTCGAATAGCAGTGGGGCGAGCCGTTCGAGCTGGTCGACCGTTGCGGAAAGGCCGGCTGCGAACGGGCGTACGAGCACGTGGTCGGCGCCGGCGTCGAGATGAGCGGTCAACCGGGCCGCCACGGCAGCCTCGTCGCCCCAGGCGAGGACATCGTCGATCAGCCGGTCGCTGCGTCGTCCGGTCACGTCCGTCTCGCTGTAGCCGAGCCGCCGGTAGTGCCTGATGTAGGGGGACTCGGGGGCGCCCGCGCCGAGGTCGAAGATGGCCCGCAGCTGCCGCCCGGGCCGCCTCTGCGTCGGTTTCGAGGAGGACGGCCTGGCGGGGGATGACCAGGGGGTCCGGCCTCACGGCCGCGCGGGCGGCCGCCGTGTGCGCCACGGGCTGCAGGAACGGGCGAACTCCTTGCGCTGCACCGCCACCGATGTGCTGAGCAGGGTGAACGGGGCTACCCACACCCCGAACCCGCCCAGGTGCCGCCGGGTCTGCGACGCCGTCACCGCTGCTCCCTTCCGCCGTCCGGCCTAACCGGAGGCTGCCGCCTCCAGGTGGGACACCAGCCTGGAGGAGGCAGCCTCCGGTTGTCTGCTCGGGAAGGAGGTAGCCTCCGCTTGTCTACCGGGGAGGGAGACGGGGAGGGAAAGGGGCGCGGGGGAGGGGC
>NZ_CAAAFR010000133.1:0-2007 GCF_900634745.1 Protofrankia symbiont of Coriaria ruscifolia | reverse complement strand
CGACGCAACCCCGCGACCACCTGACCCAACTCAACGGGCCGACCCACCACCCAACCCGGCGGCTCGATCAGCGGAGGCGGCCCCACCCCAGCAGACGACGCCCCCTCCTGCAAGCGCACCGCCGCCCCCGCCGCCAGCAGACTCACCACCCCGGCCGACCAAAACGGATGAGCACGCGCGAGGTCCAACACCCCCGGCCACCGGTCCCGACCCGACGCCACATTGACCAACGCCGCACCCGCGTTCGCCAACACCACCGCGCAGCCCGCGAGCACCACCACCAGACGCTGAGACCCCCGCCCCCCGGACATAGACACCTCGCAGCAGCAGACTCACCGTCCGCACCATCTAACCCGCCCCAGCCATCACACCCACAACCGCCAGCACACTGGGCGAACCAGACACACATCGAACAACCGTCCGCGTTGACTCTGCGTCACCACCCGATGGGCGTATGGACCTCACGATCGTTATCAGCGCAGCGCATACATTCGGACACGATCGGTACCATCTCCGGGTTACACACATCAAGCGACGGAAGACGGGGCTGACTGGCGTCGACCTGAATCACGGATGGTGCGACTCCGGTCGATGGTGGGGAGGAGGCACTACCGGGGCCGGGGTGAGCTGATGTCCATTTTGCGGATTTCCGTGGCGTGGACGGCGTAGATGAAAGGGCCTGCTTCGGTGCAGGCGGTCGTGATCGCGGGCAGGTTCGAGAGCAGCCGCTGTGCCATCGCGGCACCCGGTAGGTCCTGCCGGGTTATGTAGAAGCATCGCGCGTGATGTGTCAGGACGGCTTCCTGTTCGGCGGGGCGGTAGCGGATACGCGCGTCCTTCATGAACACGACCCAGCCGAGGCGGGCCGTGTCCTCGATCCAGGTGACGTCCGCGATGTCCTCGTCCTGTGGGATGCCGTAGTGCTCGGCGAGCGTGGTCAGCCGTAGCCCGGCGTCTCGGAGCAGCCGGGGGACGGCGATGCGGCCGAGGCTGCGGTCGATGAAGACGTGCGGAAGCCCGGCAGGGTGGCGGCCTGTCGAGTCATCAGGCGGCGATTTTGCTTGCGACACGGACGGCGCCTTCAAGGTCAGGGAGAGGCACGCCGAATTCCTCCGCCACCTCGGCGAGTGCTTCGCCGGCGTGGAAGCGGCCCAGGGCGTCTTCGATGCGGGCGCCGCCGTGAGTGAAGATCGGCTGGCCGAAGCCACGGTGGGGATCGACGATGACGGAGCCGGGCTCGTACCGCGGTAGCCGGATGAGCCGGGGGTAGCCGTCGGAGGCGAACTCCACCAGCCGGAGGTAGGACTCGACGATCTCCCCGAACACCCGCTGCCCGTTGCGCACCACGACTAGTTCCCGGGCTCCGCGTGCTTCGGGCGTGTCGCCCTGGCTCTCGGCGAAGTCGTAGAGGACCTCGGCACCGTCGGTGTACAGGGCGCGTGAGGCGAGGACGTGCTCGATCCCCAACTGCTCGGACAGGCGGGCCAACGCGGGGCGGATCCGCTGTAGCGGCACTCCAGCGGCTCGGATGGCCGCCAGGATCATCCCCTCGGCAAGCCCGATGAACGGCACGACGGACGTGCCATGGCGCTGACGGGGCAGCACGGTGACGATCGGCTCACCATGGACCGGGGCGCGGCCCGGTGCGTGCCGGGTGTAGCCGTAGGCCCAGTTCGCGAAGGTCGACGTCGGCACGCCTAGGTGCCGGCCAGCCTCGGCGACGCTGTACAGGGGCAGGTCGAAACGGCTGCGATCCTGAATCATCGCGCCTCCTCTCAAGCCTGCTGGATCCGAAGGTCCCTGCCGCGCAACACCATGATCATAGCTCCTTGCTGGCTCGACGACGCCGGGGAGGAAGCCACGGCGAGCCGTGCTGCCGCAGTTTCTCTGGGGCTGGATCGGGTCGGCATCGTCAACAAGGGTCCGGCGGTGCGGTGGTCGGTGTCCGAGCCGTGCGGCATGTGCAACTCGGGTGCGGACCAGGGGTCGGCCCGATTGCCCAAAGAC
>NZ_CAAAFR010000132.1:0-3792 GCF_900634745.1 Protofrankia symbiont of Coriaria ruscifolia | reverse complement strand
CCGATCAAAAAATCGCACCATCAGCACACTGCACGAACGTGCGGAGTGCAGGGGTTCCCGGCTGCCAGGGTGGGGCGGGCAGGCGGAAGACCCGGTCCGCGCGCAGCCGGCCGACCAGCTCGACGGGCAGGTCGACGAGCAGCCAGGCCAGCCGGGTGACGTCGTAGCCGGCGTCGAAGACCACCAGGACGTCGGGGTCGCCGTCCTTCCAGTGCCCGGCGGCGGCCAGCCGGCTCACCACGTCGCGGACCTGGCCGGCGGTCATCGTGGTCAGGTCGTCGTCCGGGTCGAGACGGACGGCGTCCAGCGGCGCGGTCCAGGAGGTCCGGCCCGGTTCGAGGGCCATGACGAAGGAGTAGGGCCAGCCCGGGACCATCTGGGCGTTGCCTTTCCCCGGCCGTAGGTGTGGCAGAACGCCCGCCGGCGGCTGGTCGAGGCGGCCGGGCGCAGCCACGGGCTGACGTCGGCCCCGAGCACGACCCGGCCGTCGGCGGAGCGCGGGACCGGCAGCCCGGCCAGCGAACGGCGCAACCGGCCGACGTCGAGCAGGCCGTGGCCCCCCGTCGTAGAGGGCGCCGTGTCCGCGCCGGTGCTCCGGCGCCAGCGACAGGCCGACCAGGGTCCGAACCGGGGTATCGGTGCACAGCACGGCGTCGGTCAGCTCGAACAGCGCGTCGCCGCGCCGGGTCAGGCAGCCGTGGAAGTCCCGCCGGAACCGGCATAGCACCTCGAAGTCCCCGGCTGTCTCGACGCGGGGCTGTTCTTCTTGCAGAATCTCTGTCACGGCCCTCGGCTGGTCACGGTCTCTTTGGCGAGAAACCACGATCAGCGGGAGGCCGTTTCGTGTCATCTCGACACGCCGGACCCGCCTGACAGCAACAGCACACGTCACTCACTGCTATGACAACGCTACCAGCGAAGGGTCGGGTAGCCGGGGGTATCTCAGTCCCCGGTTCCCACGGATCCCCGCATGACAGTCTCCCGTCACGGGGCTCTTCTCATCCAGCCATCCAGGCGTCCCGTATCCACGACCAGTGCGCGAACAGTCCACGGCCTCGTTCTGTGACCGTTTTCCACCGCGCCCTGGCATGTTTGTAGGCACGCAGCCGTTTGTACTTCTTTCGGGCCCATTTCAGGCTCTACGTGGTTGGCCGGGAGCCGTGTTTGAGCACCAGCGTTCAGTGACCGCCCGCCGTGACGGGGTGTGACCGTGCAGGGCTCGGGGAAAGGGACACACCCGCCGATCTGGAAAGATCGCGACTTGTTGAAGGTCCGTGATCGCCAGACGACGGGTGTGCCGTGTTCGAGGGTATGGGGTGTGCGCTGGCCGGGTTGCTGGGACTACCCGGTTTCGAGATCGAGCAGGTGGAGCGGGAGGTGGATGGCTCGTTCTCGGTGCACGTGTCGGCGGCGGGGACGGTGGAGTGCTGCCCGGACTGCGAGATCGCGTCGGGCCGGGTGAAGGAGACGGTCGGGCACACGGTGCGCCATCTGGTCGTGGCTCCGGTGCGGGTGACGTGGCGCAAGTACCGGCTGACCTGCCCGAACGCCGGCTGTGCGCGGGAGAGCTTCGTCGAGACGACGCCGCTGGCTGTGCCTGGTGGGAGGGTGTCGGTGGCCGCGTTGGAGACGGTGGGACATCTGGTCGGCGACTGGCTGGTCCCGGTCAGCCGGGCCGCCGCGGCGCTCGGCGTGAACTGGCATACCGCGCATGGCGGGTTCGTCCGGGTCGCGGACCAGGTCGGGATCGTGGTCACCGATCTCGACGAGATCACCGAGCCCGGTGAGACGGCCGGCGAGCCGCCCGAGGCGGGCCTCGCCGACGTGCCCGGCGGCGGTCACAGCGGCGAGGTCTGTGGTGGCGACGTCGGCGGGTCTGGGACGAACGGCCAGGTCGGCGATCTGGCGTCGGCCGGCGGGCGGTCGACGGGCGAACCGGCTGTCGCTGCGGGCGGCGCTGCCCGACGTGTCGGTGCTCGGGATCGATGACCAGCGGCGCGGCTCGCCGCGTTTCCACCGCGACCCGCTCACCGGGGCGTGGGTCACCGACGCCGACCGCTGGCAGACGGTGCTCATCGACTCCGCCGGCGGCCAGGGTCTGCTCGGGGTCGTCGAGCGCAGAGCTTCGAAACCCGTGATCAGCTGGATCCTCGCCCAGTCCGCGGCCTGGCGTGCCCGGATCAGCGCCGTGACCATCGACATGTCCACGACCTACAAGGCGGTCGCCCGCGTGGCCGTGACAGACCAAACCGGCCCCATCGAGACGGTCATATCTGGCCCCATCTGCCTGATCTCCTGACCGGGGTGACGGCGTTATTTGGCCCCACCCGAACATGGGAGGAGGTTCTGCACATGGGGAGGTCTGTCCGTTGTCAGTGAAGTCGGCCTGGTTCGGGGTCCTGGCCAGGGCGGGCCTGATTCGATGACACGGTCTGGTGTTCGCTGACTGTGGCCCGGGACTCGGGTCCGTGTCACCAGCCGCAAAGTAGCGGTGTGTAACTCTCCGGACGCCTCGGTCTGTCGAGGTGGCTGCGTCCGAGTTGCGGTGATCGTCCGGTTAGGGTGGCCGGCGCCGGGCCGCCCCGGTAGTGCTTGAGCAGCAGGTACTTCATGGTGTGTCTCCTTCGCTCGCACGGCCGGTCCCGGCCGCCTGTGCCCCGGGGACGGTGCCGGCGCCGCGTTCTCGACACCGCACGGGCGCCCGATCCCAAAAAATCTTCACTCCACCCCGCGGCACGGCCGACTACCCGGCCCGGTGGCCCGGTGGCGTCGGCGGGGACGGCACACCCGCAGCCGGGCTTCGGCGAAGGCGCACGTCCCCACCCGGGCAGAAAACAAGAAAGGCAGGGAAGCCAACGCTTCCTGCCATGCTCAATATATAGCACACCGGGGGGCTTGCGGTAAGACCCGGGGGGTGCTTCAGAATGCCCGTCGGTGCCGGCCGCGGATATGCGGGTGGATGCCGGGATGAACGACACCACACGTTTCGTGAAGGGATTTCATGTTTGATGTGATCGTGGTCGGCGGGGGGCCGACCGGGATAATGCTCGCGGGTGAGCTGCGGCTGCGCGGTGTGCGGGTGGTCGTCGTGGAGGAGGACGCGGCACCGCCGCCGTTCGTGCGGGCCCTGGGGCTGCACGTGCGCAGCATCGAGATCATGGACCAGCGTGGCCTGCTGGATCGGTTCCTCGCCCACGGCCAGCGTTATCCGCTCGGCGGAATGTTCGCCGGCATCCGCACGCCGCCGCCGCGCCGGCTCGACACCGCCCACGCCTACATTCTCGGCATTCCGCAGACCGTCATCGACCGGCTGCTCGCCGAGTACGCCGCCGAGGTCGGCGCGGACATCCGCCGCGGGCAGGCGCTGGTCGGGCTCGCCCAGGACGACGACGGGGTGCGCGCCGACCTCGCCGACGGCACCACGCTGCGCGGCCGCTATCTCGTCGGCTGCGACGGCGGGCGCAGCACGGTACGCCGGCTGCTGGGCGTCCGGTTTCCCGGCGAGCCGTCGCGGGTGTGGACGTTGCTCGGGGAGATGGCGCTGACCGCGCCGCCCGAGCAGGTCGCCGCGGTGGTCGAGCGGGTGCGCGCCACCCAGCTGCGTTTCGGCGCGGGACCGCTGGGCGACGGGATGTACCGCCTGGTCGTGCCCGCCGAGGCGGTGCCGGCCGAGACGGTCGTCGCCGGGACGATCGCCCCCGGGACAGCGGCGGCGGGGACAGCGGCCGGCGGGCCGATCGCCGGCGGGACAGCGGCCGGTGAGACGGTGGCCGGCGGGACGGCGGGGGTGGC
>NZ_CAAAFR010000131.1:0-4289 GCF_900634745.1 Protofrankia symbiont of Coriaria ruscifolia | reverse complement strand
GATCATGCCCGAGTGGTAGCTGCGGTGGTGGACTTCGCCAACACAACAGTGCCGATCCACCTCATCTCAATCCTTTTTTATGATCAACCGGCGAGGCCCTCTCTAAACTCTCGGCGTTGCAGAGTTGCACCACGAAGACACGCGAAGAGTAGGCAAATGCCAATGGTTGCGAGAAGCGCCTGGATATACCACCCGCCCTGACTTGGGCGGAACGCCCACAATAGCGCGATCCCTACCTGAATAAGCGACGAAGCCAGCACCCCCAAGGTCCCCATAATGGTCGCTTTGCTGATGCGCGCACCTCCAGCGCAACTGCAGGATAGGAGACCAGTTCTTATGGCGCTGGTCATGCTATAGATGCCAAAGCTCAAAAAGAGGATTGCCGTAGATATCCCAATCACAAAAGTATCGACGGCTGAAATTATGAGCACCGCCAATGCCAGCTCAATTACCGATAGGCAGACAACGGCAGCGGGGCGAGTTTTGTAGGAATTGTCCCTTCCCTGATAATTCCTACTTCCGCAAGCTTGCGTCGACGTAATTTGGCGAGTCCAGTAGAGGTAAAAGTGACAACCAGATACACGCCTGCGATCGCCGAGAGTGTGCCCATTAACGATCGAACCCAGGCAGCGGCCGCGGGTCACTGCCCTCGCGGTCAACCCGCGAGCCGATCCTGATGCGAGTGGTATTCGGATCGAGATCGCTAAGATGCTCCAAGGAGATAATTATTTCGGGCTGCTCGGCAATTGCTGCTAGTCCGGGATTCGAGGTGGCCTCGGCGAGCTTTCGGATGTCGTTCTTTGCCCGGTCTGGCAACACGTGACGATGCTCGTATCGGCCGCCGCTCTCCTCGAGCAGGTCTTTGAGAAGCCGACCGCCCTCGCCTCCGCGAATGTCGTCAGGCGAGATGACGTAAGCGAATGTACTGAACTTCATTGTCTACACTCCTATTTAGAATAGATCATGACTTTAGCTGCGACAGGGGCCTTGATTCTCAAAATACTCGCCACAAAACTCGCCTGTCTGGGAATCGCGAATGTAGTACGTTCCTATGCATGTCTGACCGGTCCCCACGGGGCATCCGGTGTATTGTCCGCAGTCGTTGCCTACGTACTGTAGGTAGGTATTGCAGCAGCACCCATCGGCAGCGGCGGGCGTTGCAGAGGCTAAAATTTTTATCGCAGGGAACGCCACAGCCAAGCCAGCCATGGCGTTTGTGAGGAAACGACGTCTTGAGTTCTCCATGCTCGCACATCCCTTGCGCTGGCACGAAAAATCATTGCTCATACAGGAGTTTTCGGCTGACCCTGGACTTGTCTTTCCATATCCTTACCAGTACAGCAACACCTCTCGGGGCGCGTAGGCGGCGACATGCCGATACAGCGCCTAGCTCGAGAGGAGGTCCCTCACAGAGGCGTGGGTCGGGAGGCAGGCGGATTGGTTGATCGGGCTAACTGCCACCGCAGTAATATAGACTGATAGTCCTGAACGTGAATAGTCTTATACGAAGCCGTGAAGTGTGTCAAGAGCGCTACTATCCGTGATGAATCATCTTAGCTACATACTCCGACGTAGGGGCTCTCGCACGTAGATGATCTAGATGTTCTGCTGCGTAGATGCCCCCCCGCAGTAAGACCTTGCCTCGCTTCGCGCTTCTCCTTTCGTTCACGCACCGTTACGTACGGCGAGCTTCGATCTTCAAGGCTCGCTGCGGTGTCAGCCTTGTCTACGACCTGCACCCCGACACGTTTGCCCGCGCCCGCCTGGCGTGCGCAAACGGGAGAGCGATCGTCACTGGGTGGACGTGTGTGGGGCAAGCACGACCGGTACGACCCCCGGGTTACGCATGGCATCCCGGGTTGCCCACACCGACAGTGTGACCGCCTCCGTGCCCCCTGCTGAAAGTGTGCGCGACGCCGGATGCTGGCGGGTCGGGGCGCGGGGAGGTCTGCGTCCGGCGAGAACGGGGCGGTCGGGGCAGGCACTGGTGTTTGCCCGGGCTGGTGTTTGCCAGGGCTGGGCGGGAGATGCCAGTGTCGAAGAACGACCGTCCCCCGGACGGCGGCCAGCACAGATGCGGAGGTTCCGATGGATGTGTCGCGGGGCGGTCAGGATCCCGTCAGCAAGTCGCTCACCGTGGCCACCGGGCCGTACGACACCACTCGTGCCCTGGTCGACGGCACTATCGACGTCGCCGGCCGCGGCATCACGATGCGCATCGGCGCGACCCTGCCGGAGATCTTCGAGCGGATGATGCGCGGGCAGGAGTTCGACGTCGCTGAGCTTGGCTGGACTTTCTACCTGCGTGGGTTCGGACCGGACACGCCGTACCTGGCGCTGCCGATCTTCCCCAACCGTGTCTTCCGGCACTCGTGCGTCTTCGTCAACGCCGAGAGCGGCATCTGCCGGCCGGCCGACCTGGTGGGCCGCAGGATCGGCGAGTTCGGCGTCTACGGGCAGGACTCCGGCGTGTGGGCCAAGGGGATCCTCGCTGACGAGTACGGGTTCCGCCCGGAGGCGAACCGCTGGGTCATCGGCGGCCTCGACGCCCCGGCCGCGCCGTTCGACTTCGTGCCGCAGCTACGCCCGGCCGGAATCGACATCACCGACGCCCCGGGCGACCGGTCGCTGTCGGGGATGCTCGAGTCAGGCGAGATCGACGCGCTGTTCACTGCGAACGTCCCGCAGTCGGTCCTGGACGGTACTTCGCAGCGGATCGTGCGGCTGTTCCCGGACTACGAGCGGGTCGAGCGCGACTACTACCGGCGCACCGGCATCTATCCGATGATGCACCCGGTCGTCATCCGCAAGAACCTCCTCGACCAGCCCAGACTCGCGCGGGCCGTATATGACGCCTTCGTTCAGGCTAAGCAGACGGCGCTCGAGCGTTACACCTACGCCCGCCGCCTGTTCGGCGCGACGCTGATGATGCCCTGGGCCAGTCGGCTGCTCGAGGAGAACGCCGAGTTCTTCCAGGACGACTGGTGGCCGTACGGGACGAACGCCAACCGTACCGCCATTGACACCTACCTGCGCTACCACCATGAGCAGGGCCTGTCCGACCGGCGCCTCACCGTCGACGAGGTCCTCGTCCCCGAACTGCTGGACACCTGAGACGGCGGGTGAGCGACACCCGCGCGGTGCGATTCGCCTCGCCTACTCGATCATCTGCCTCCGGAGACCTCTGCGGATCATTCCGCATCCAGTTCTGTGTCCTGGTCGCCTCGCACATCCGGCCACAGGTCCGAGCGTTGGTCGAGGGCGCGCGGCTCGGGCGTTGGCCCAGGTAGCAGGCACCTTGGCCGAGACCGGACGCTCCATGTTGGGGAAATCCGCGTTCGGCGCCCCTCTCGCTGTGAGCGACTGGCGCAACCTGCCATTCCCTGCCGTGTGAAACGTCAGTCTGGAGGCGCTACAGACGATCGCTGATGCGGCGGTCGGCGCACAGCCCCCGCCCGCCGCGCCCACACCGTGAGGCGTGTGCAATACGGAGACGGACTACAGACCGGCGCGATTTTCCAGGGAGATGCTGGTCAGAAGCCTGAGGGCTGTGTAAGGGCGGTCGGATCGTTGTCGACGTAGACGACCCGGACGTCCGGCGCGACTTTCTGGGCGGTTTGGTGGACGTTGTCCGCGGCCGGGATTCCGATGTCGATGATCTGCCGGATGCCGGCCCCGGCGACGAGGAATCGGACGGCGCGGTGGAGGAAGCGTCGGTTCTCCCGGGCCATCAGCCGGGCTTCGGGAGCGGCCCGTAGTATCCGTTCCGCCGCGAGCCGGTCAGCCGGATAGTTGTCCTTGCCGCCAAGGAGATAGTCGTATATCCGCGCCGGGTGCGCAGTAGTCATGCTGATGTTATCGACGGCGAAGCCGCTTGTTCTCATGCGATCTCCATCCCGTCTTCTGTCGCCGTCTTGCATGTGATGTATCGAATAGTTTTCATCGTTTCCTTTTCTCTGGCGCGTCTACAACCATCGCAAACACGTCCGCTGTCCCAGTCATCGCCAATTCCTTGCTAAGAAACGGACGGCAGGTGGAGGACGGCCGAGCAGGCCGCCGATGCAAGGATGCTCTGGGTGCGTGCGGAAAGGCCGAGACGGTTCCAGTGGAAGATCACATGATAGGCGAGGACGTGGCGCAGGCCCCGGTTCAGCGTTCCGTCGCGGGCCGCCGTTCCGAGGGTGCGGCCCGCCTGGCGGAAGGCGTCGGCCCATGCGGCGGCGAAGGCGAGTGGGCGGCACTGTTGTGTTGGCGAAGTCCACCACCGCAGCTACCACTCGGGCATGATC
>NZ_CAAAFR010000130.1:0-32424 GCF_900634745.1 Protofrankia symbiont of Coriaria ruscifolia | reverse complement strand
CCGTAAACCCGCCGTCCCCCGTAACCGCCAGACCCCGTACGGTTACAAACCGTCCTGACGGCAAGGCCGCCCGCGACGGAGTCTGCTCACGCAGGGTAGGTGTGCGCCTGGCCGTTCGAGTCCCAGGAGGGTGTGCGGCCCAGCGGCAGGTGCCGGGGTTCGTCGCGGAGCGGGGTCTACTTCAGGCCGGAGTGGACGAAGGCGTTGACGATGTGCCGCTGGAGTACCAGGTAGAGGCCGAAGATCGGCAGGCAGGCGAGTCCCGAGGCGGCCATGATCCCGCCCCAGTCGTTGCCCTCGGTCCCCCCGAGAAAGCCGCGCAGCCCGAGCTGGACCACGGAGTTCGCCTGCTGGAGCACCATCGACGGCCAGAAGTACTCGTTCCAGGCGTTGATGAACAGCACGATGCCCAGCGCCGCCAGCGCCGGCCGCAGGTTGGGCACGACGACGGTCCACAGCGTCGACCAGGACGACCGCCCGTCGATGCGGGCCGCCTCCAGCACCTCCCTGGGGAAGCTTTCCATGTGCTGGCGCAGCAGCAGGACGCCGAGCGCCGTGCACAGCGTCGGGACGACCACTCCGGCGAGCGTGTTCAGCAGACCGAGCCGGAACAGCAGCGTGTAGTTGGACACCATCGTCACCTGGAACGGCACCAGCCACGTCCCCACGAACAGCAGGTAGAGCAGCCGCTGCCCGCGGAAGCGCCAGGCGGTGAACGCGTACGCGGCGAGCAGCCCGGTCAGCAGCTGCCCGAGGGCGGTCAGCGACGCCACGACGAACGTGTTGAGCAGCATCTGCCCGATCGGGATCACGTCCGCGGCGTGCCGGTAGTTGCCGATCGACAGCGGCCAGGGAAGGATCGACGTGTCGTAGACGTCGCTGGGGCGGCGCAGCGACGTCGCGTACATCCAGCAGATCGGGAAGATGCAGGCAAGGCTGAGGACGGTCAGGACGGCGTGGCCGACGAACGAGCTCAGCGGTGACCGGTTGCTGATCGGCCCGCTGGTTTCAGCGTGGCCGTGGCGCCCGCCGCCACGGTGCCCGCGCGGCGGCGCACCCGCGTCGCTTGCCGGCGCGTCCAGTGCGGAGACGGCCATGAGTCACTCCTTGTAGTTCTTGGAGCCCTTATTGGGAGCAGTCGGTTCGCGGGCGACCGCGGGATGCCGTGAGGGAGCCGAGCCAGCGGATCACCAGGTGGTCAGTTGTCATGGAAGCTCAGTTTTTCGAACAGCCACACCAGGAAGAGCGCGACCAGGCCGAAGCCCAGGAAGAAGGTCAGACCGGCGGCGGAGGCCAGGCCCGCGTTGAAGCTCTTGAAGCAGTACTCCCAGAGCAGGTAGTAGGCGTTGGTCGTCGCGTCGTCGGGGCCGCCCTGGGTGAGCGCGTCGATCAGCGGGAAGGTCAGCTGCCCTGACAGCAGCACGGTCATGAGGGTGAGCAGGACCAGGGTCGGTGACAGCAGCGGCAGTGTGATCCATCGGGTGATCTGCCGCCGGGTCGCGCCGTCGAGCTGGGCCGCCGCCGAATACTCGTCGTTGATGTTGGCCAGGCCCGCCGTGACGACGAGGACCGCGAAACCGAGCAGGTGCCAGCCGGTGATACCGATGATGGCGAGCTGGGCCGGACCGCGTTCGTGCAGCCAGTTGATCGACTGGCCCAGCATGCGGTTCACCAGCCCGTGCTCCGGGTCCAGCAGCCACACCCACATCGCCGCGCTCGCCAGCGGCGGGACCAGCACCGGCGCGAACACCAGCGCGCGGTAGACAACGCCGACCCGACCGCGTACCCGGCGGGTGAGCAGGGAGATGATCGTGGGCAGGACGACCGAGAAGGGCAGCAGGCACACGATCGTCGCCACTGTCAGCCACAACGAGTGCCTGAGCTCGGGAAGCTGGAAAACCTGCTGGTAGTTGTCCAGCCCGACCGGGACCTTCGGCCTGGTCGGCAACAGGTTCCACCGGTAGAAGGAGAGCTGCACGGCCTCGATCAGGGGACGGTAGGTCCACACGACCAGGCAGCCCAGTCCCGGGGCGAGGTAGAGGAAGGGCGGCAGCGCCCGCAGCGCCCGGCGCGCGACCGGCGGCCGGGCCGCCTCGACCGCGACGTGTTCGGCGGGCGCCGCGAGGGGAGCAAGCTCTACGAACACGTCGCCTGATCCTGCCGTACCGGCGTGCGGTCGGTGACCGAGGCCTGGACGGTGACCGGTGTCCGGTCGGTGACGGTGACCGGTGTCCGGTCGACTGCCTGGTCGATGTGTCGTGCCATGTCGCTCTCGTCGTTGTCGAAGAGTGTTTCCGCGGAACCGAGCGTAATGACGCTGGCCACCACGGTGTCGGGGTAGATGTCGATACGGCTGCAGGCCGATGTGCGCAGCGCGCGCGCCCGGCCCACGGGCGAGAGCAGGTCCGCGCCGAACGCGGTGGCCGGCGCCACCCAGACCGGGATCCCGGCGAGCAGGCCGCAGCTGGCGTTATGGGCGTGGCCGGACAGGATGATCCGCACGTCACTGCCCGCCACGACCCGCGCGAGCCGGTCGGGTTCACGCAGTGTCATCATCTCGACGATGAGCATCGGCGACGGTATCGGCGGGTGGTGCAGGACGAGTACCGTCCCCTCCGGAGCCGGTCGGGCGAGCTCGTCGCGCAGCCACGCAAGCTGGGAGTCGGTGAGGTAGCCGCTCTCGTGGCCCGGCGTGGTGCTGTCGAGCACCACGATCCGCAGGCCCGAGATCCAGTGGACGCTGTCACACGGGTCGGTCGTCGGCTCGGCGACGGACAGCAGCTCGGAGCGGAACGCCGCCCGCTCGTCGTGGTTGCCCATCGCGTAGATGGCCGGGGCATCAAGGCGGCGCGCGAGCGGTTCGACCACCTTCCGCAACCGCCGGTAGGCGGCGGCGGATCCGCTGTCGGTGAGGTCTCCGGTCAGCACCAGGCCCGCTACCGCAATCCCGGAGTCCGCGACCGCGTGGGCCGCGGACTCCAGGTTCGCGTGCGTGTCCACCCTGCCGTACAGCAACTCCCCGTCCGGGACGATGTGGGTGTCGCTGAGCTGGATCAGGGTGTGCCGTGGCGTCCGGACCGACGTCACGGTCGTCACGGTGTCAGCCCTTCGGTAGGAGCTTGGTCGCCTGATCCTGGGCCGCGCTCAGGGTCGGCTGCGCGTCGGCCCCGCTGTAGACGACCTTCTCGACGGCCTCGAGCATGCCGTCCCTGATCTGGACGTAGTTGTCGCCGGGGAACGACGCCGTCGGGTGGAGCCGGGCGAGCTGGTCGATGTTCGGCTTGATCAGCGGGTTCTTGGCCGCCCAGTCCTTCAGGGCGCCCGGGTCGTCGAGCAGGCTCGTGCGCAGCGGCAGGTAGCCGATCTTGCTGGTGATCTCCGTGTACGCTTCGTCGCTGGTCAGGAACTTGATGAGGTCCCAGGCCGCCCGCTGCCTGGCCGGGTCCTTGGCGAACATCAGCAGGGCCGCCCCGGAGTTGGTCGGCTGCACCTTCTTGCCGTCGAAGCTCGGCTCGTACGCGGCCCGCAGCTCCCACGGGGGGTTCGCGGTGGTGGTGCCCTTGCGGAAGACCGCCTCGGCGGCGCTGCTCTCCAGGATCATGCCTATCTCACCGCGGGCGAACGCCGGGTAGGACTGCTCCTGGGAGAGCTTGGGGCTGGCGCCGGACTGGACCAGGTCCTGGGCCATCTTGACGGCGTCGACCGCGGGGGCGTCGGCGAAGCCGAGCCTGGTCTGGTCGTTGGAGATCACGGTTCCGCCGTTGGAGGCGACCAGTGACTGGTAGCACCAGTCACTGGACTTCTTGGTGAGGCAGTCGATGTAGACGCCGTCCTTGCCGGTCTTGCTCTTGATGGCCAGCGCGGCCGTCTTCACCTCCGCCCAGGTCGTCGGCGGCTTGGCCGGGTCGAGACCGGCCTGGGTGAACAGGCTGGCGTTGTAGTACAGGATGGGCGTGGAGAACACGAACGGTACGGCGAAGGTCTTCCCGTCGACGTCACCGAGGGTGCGCGCAGTCGGCGCGAACGGGTGGGCGCCGCCGAAGTTCGCCTGCACGGCGTCGCGTCCGACCACGTCGTCGAGCGGGGTGGCGCCCAGGCCCTTGACGGCGTACCGGATGTCGCCGAAGACCAGCTGGCCGACGTCGGGCGGGTTACCCGCCGCGATCTGGCGCTGGATGCTGGCGGCCGAGGCCGACCCGTAGCCGCTGGCGGTCGCGGTCGCGGGCTTCTGGGCCTTCACCTTGATGTTGGGGTGGGCCGCCTGGAACTTGTTGATCAGATCCGTGAAGGTGTCCGTCCAAGCCCCGGCCTGCGACAGGTTGTAGCTCTCAAAGGTGATCGAGACCTGCTGGTCCGGCCGGAGTTCGGGAACCACGGTGCTCGGCTGGGCGGGTGCGCTCGAGCCACTGTCTCCACAGGCGGCCGCGGTCAGTGCCAGGGCGAGCGCGGCCGTTACCCCCCCGAGACGGCGCAGTTTTTTCACGGGATGCTCCTTGAGCGAGGCGAACACGGCACCGGAGAGGACCGGAGCCGGGGAAAGTCGTCGGACGGTTTGACAGGTTCGAAAGATTCGAAGGTGGGGACGGTCCAAAAGGCCGAAGGGGCGGACGGTTCGAAAGGCGGGGACGTCGGAGGCTGGTGATCAGACGATGGAAGCGTCCAGAACCCCTTCGGGGGATTCGGCCACGGTCGGGTCCCCGTCCGTGGCGCCGGGAGGTCCCGGCCTGCCGCTGACACGGACGGTGGCCTGATCGCGGTCACGGGGGATGTCAGCGCCGGTCGGCTGCCAGACCAGCCGGCGGCCACTGGCCCGGTCGAACAGGTGCACCCGGTTCGCGGGGATGTCGAAGGCCACCGGTTCGCCGGGACGCAGACCAAGCGGCCGCGGCCCGCGGGCCAGCACCCGGGCATCGCCCACCACGCACTGGGCGACCTCCTCGCCGCCGAGGTTCTCCACCATCTCCACCACTGCCCGGAACATGGGGGACTGCGACGCGGTGGACTGCGACGCGGGGGACTGCGAGGTGGGGGATCCGGAGGCAGACGGGACCCGGATCAGATGTTCCGGTCGGACGCCCAGGGTCACCTCGCGGGCGGGCTGGTCGTCCGCCGCCCACAGCGGAACCTCGACACCGGGGGCGAGCACATGGACACGTCCGGCCCGGCTCTCGATCCGTGCGGGGACCAGGTTCATCGCCGGCGAGCCCAGGAAGCCCGCCACGAACACCGACGCCGGCTCGTCGTAGACGTCGGTAGGGGTGCCGACCTGCTCAAGGCGGCCGGCGTTGAGCAGGGCCACCCGGGTGGCCATGGTCATGGCCTCGACCTGGTCGTGGGTGACGTAGACGATGGTCGAGCCGAGCCTGTGGTGCAGGGCGCGCAGCTGGCCGCGGGTTGCGGTACGCAGCTTCGCGTCGAGGTTGGACAGCGGTTCGTCCATGAGAAAGGCGCCGGGGTCGCGGACCAGCGCCCGCCCGACCGCGACCCGCTGCCGCTGCCCGCCGGAGAGTTCCCTGGGCCGGCGATCGAGCAGGTTGGCGAGATCGAGCAGCTCGGCCACCTCGTGTACCTTCTGGCGTATCTCCGCGCGTGGCCGCCGGCGCGACCGCAACGGGAACCCGATGTTGCGCTCGACAGTCAGGTGAGGGTAAAGAGCATAGCTCTGGAATACCATTGCCATGTCACGTTCCCGGGGCGGGGCGAACGTGACGTCGCGGCCGTCCAGGAGAA
This sequence comes from Protofrankia symbiont of Coriaria ruscifolia, assembly GCF_900634745.1. Lineage (NCBI taxonomy): Bacteria > Bacillati > Actinomycetota > Actinomycetes > Frankiales > Frankiaceae > Protofrankia > Protofrankia symbiont of Coriaria ruscifolia. The sequence goes on along the minus strand of NZ_CAAAFR010000130.1, from coordinate 26,694 downwards.
CCCGTCCGTTGCTCGGCTCGATCAGGCCGGCGATCATTCGGAGCAGCGTCGACTTTCCGCATCCGCTCGGCCCGAGCAGGACGAGGAAATCGCCGTGACTGATGTCCAGGCTTACCCGGTCGACGGCGGCGACCTCGCCGAAACGCTTGGTCAGTCCTTCGACCTGGATTCGGCTCACAGCCTGGCTCTCCCTTCATGCCGGCCCGACAACATGCCGGATCGGTCTGGTGTTCCGCACCGGCCCGCCGCGGCGGGCCGGTGAGTTCGGATGCGGATCCCCCGGTCCGGGCGTACCCGATCCGGCGGTCTCGCGAAAATTTTCCTAGCGCTTCTTATCGTCCGAGGACTGCTGGATTCAACTCCGGGTTCGTGTACGGAAAGGAAACACACCGGAAATTCGCGGTCCATCGAGTGTTGTGAAACTATCCGATCACGCTTTGTATCCAGCGTCGATTGGTGCCGCTGATTACCCGATAGAATTCATTGATAACCGCCGCACCCGTCGTTCCCATGTGGGTGGGATCGGCACGGAACCCGTCCCGGCCGGGTGGGGTGTTCGTTCTGCCGTTCCTCCGGCCTTCCGGCCTTCCGGCCTTCCTGGCGGGCGGCGGCAGGTTTCAGATGTCGAGGACCAGCTGGTCGGTTCGGGCCCGGGACACGCAGATCATCATGGCGTCTCCGGTGCGCTGCTCCTGGGGGCTCAGCACGGAATCGCGGTGGTCGACCTCGCCCTCGACGAACCGGGTCTCGCAGTTGCCGCAGGTCCCTTCGCGGCATGAGGAGGGCATGTCCAGGCCGGCGCGTTCGAGGGCTTCGAGGATGCTGCGGTTGGCGGCCACCCGTACCTTCTGCCCGGTGCTGACGATCAGGACGTCGAACGCGGTGTCCGCCGCAGCGTCGCCGGCCGGTTCCCGGGGCCGGAAGTGTTCGACGCGCAAGGCGCCGGACGGCCAGCTGCCGCAGGCGGTCTCGACCGCGCTGAGCAGGCCTTCCGGGCCGCAGCAGTAGACGGCCGTGCCCTCGTCGGGTCGGGCGAGGACGGCATCGAGCGGCAGCAGCCCACGCTCCTGCTCGGGGTGGACGACGACCCGGTCACCATGGGCGGACATCTCGGCGAGAAACGCCATACTCGTTCGCCGTCTCCCGCCGTAGAACAGCTTCCAGTCGGCGCCGCGGCCGTCCAGTTCGGTGATCATGGGGAGGAGTGGTGTTATCCCTATTCCGCCCGCGATCAGAATGTAGCGCCGGGAGTCGACCAGGGGAAAGTTGTTGCGCGGCGACCCGACCTCCAGCACCGACCCGGTGCGGACCTCGTCGTGCAGGTACACCGAGCCGCCCCGGCTGTTTTCCTCACGCAGTACCGCGATACGCCAGTTCGTACTGTCGGCCGGGTCACCGCACAACGAGTACTGCCGGATGGTTCCGGGCCCGATGGCGACGTCGACGTGCGCACCGGGAGTCCACGGGGGCAGGGGTCTGCCGCCGGGGTCGGCAAGGACCAGAGAAATGACGTCGTCTGCCTCGAGGATCCTGTTGACGACGGTCAGGGGTGCCGTGGTTGACGGCGCCGGTACCGCGGTCGACTGATCGTGGGGTGCTGGCACGGACATGACCGACCTCCGGGCGGAGTTTCAGGGGTGTCGGGACGGACGTGCGGGTTCTCGGCGCCTTTTCAGATCTTCTGTCCCATCTGCTGTCCGGTGCGCCGATCGAACCAATGATCTGCACGCCGATCGGACGAGCGATCTACCGTCGAATTTTATCGGGAAGGCGGCCTGCAATGCATGGCCTGACCAATCATCGCAGCTAACCGGAGAAAACAACCCGCTCGGACGATTGGATTGTTCAATGGACACCTCCGGGCTTCCTTCGCACCCGGCCGAAGGCGGTGCGATCATGTTTTTCGCGCCGCCGGAGGCCCCTACCGGTCACCGGGCCGAAGGCGGTGCGATCAGAAGGGTCCGGCCTCGTCGAGGGTGTCCAGCAGGGCGTCGACGACTTTGCTCCGGTGCGGTCGCCACACCACGTGGACGGACAGCATCGGGACGGGGTCGACGAGGGGTATGGCGATCGGACCTTTGGTCCTGCGGGCCCGTTCGACCGAGGCGAACCCCACCAGCGGGCGGGTGGTGACCATGAGGGCGGTCGCCCCCGGATCGTCGACCTCGGCGGCGACCCGAAGGTTGATCCGGACTCGTTCGGCCGTGGTGACGATCGTGTCGTACATGGCCGGGGACTGGATGCGGCTGAACAGGACGCAGGCCTGGTGCTGCAGTTCGCGGAACGCCACCTGTTCGCGGCAGGCCCAGTCGTGCTGCTCCCCGACCACGGCGACCAGCGGCAGCCGCAGCACCTCGCGGGAGCGCAGGTCGTTGGTGGGCGGCAGCCCGAAGATGAAGCCGATGTCGAGCTCGCCGCTGAGCAGGCCCTTGAGCTGGGGGCCGGTACGCCTCTCCCACAGGTGGGCGGTCAGCCCGGGGTGGGTGTTGTTCAGCCGTAACAGGGTCGGCTGAAGGACGCGCTGACCGGCCGGGAAGTTGTAGCCGATGTTGATCGTGCCGGCGCGGCCGGCCGCGGCGTCCCGCGCCGCCTGGACCGCCCGGTTCGCCTGATCGAGGATCCGCTTCGCCTCGATCTGGAACGCGACGCCCGCCGGGGTCAGCCGGACCTCGTGGGAGGTGCGGGCGACCAGCTTGACGCCGACCTCACGCTCGAGACGTTGCAGATGTTGGCTCAACGAGGGCTGGGCCAAGTGGAGCTTGCCCGCAGCCCGTCCGAAGTGCAGCTCGTCCGCTATCGCTAGAAAAGACATCAGGTGCCGGAACTCCATCGAGCCTCCCCGCCGCAAACCCAGCACAGCCTACGTGCGGTGACTAACCGGCGGTGACGGGTAAGTGTTGTCCGGGAAAATTGTCGGGCTGGACGGCGCGGGGTAGGGTGGGTAATACCGCAACAGCGGTGCGTATACGGACCGGTACGTATACATGTGTATGCCGGCCGGTGCGGATATGACGTGACCGCATCCGCGCGGAGGGCGTGCGGGGCATGCGGAGCGTCGGCCGGCGCCGACGATAGCCTCGTTGTCGTGGCAACGGTCAATCTTCCCCAGGAGCCCGCTGCCGGACTCGACGGTGGCCTGACCGCCGCGGATGTTGCCGCGCGCATCGCGGCGGGCAGCACCAACGACGTTCCGGTCAGGGCGAGTCGTTCGGTCGCCGAGATCGTCCGGGCCAATGTCCTGACCCGGTTCAACGCGATCATCGGTGTGCTCTTCGCTGTCATCGTGGTGATCGGACCGGTCGTTCCCGACGGCATGTTCGGGCTGATCATCGTGGTCAACACCGCGATCGGCATCGTCCAGGAGGTGCGTGCCAAGCGCACGCTGGAACGGCTTGCGATCGTCGGCGAGGCCCGGCCGCGGGTCCGTCGGGACGGCCGAGCAACCGAGATCTCCGCCGGTGAGGTCGTGCTTGACGACGTCATCGAACTCGGGTCCGGGGACAGGGCCGTCGTCGACGGGGTGGTGCTGGCCGCGGACGGGTTGGAGATCGACGAATCGCTCCTCAGCGGTGAGGCCGACCCCGTGGTCAAGCGTCCCGGGGATCCCGTCCTGTCCGGAAGTTTCGCGGTGGCCGGGACCGGGGTGTTCCGCGCGACCAAGGTCGGCCGCGAGGCCTACGCCGCCCGGCTGGCCGAGGAGGCCAGCAGGTTCACACTCGTGCGTTCGGAGCTGCGCGGCGGTGTCGACCGGATCCTGACGTTCGTCACCTTTCTGATCATTCCCGCCGGTGCGTTGACGATCTACAGCCAGCTCCGGCTCGATGACGCCACCCCGGACGAGGCCGTGCGCGGGATGGTGGCCGCGCTCGTCCCCATGGTCCCCGAAGGACTCATCCTGCTCACCAGCGTCGCGTTCGCGATCGGTGTCATCCGGCTGGGACGCCGGCAGTGCCTGGTGCAGGAACTACCCGCCATCGAGGGCCTGGCCCGGGTCAATGTCGTGTGTGTGGACAAGACCGGCACCCTCACCGAGAACCGTATGCGGCTGGTCGAGGTGCGCCTGCTGCGCGCTGCCGTCGGGGTGGGTACGGCCGTCGGAGCCGGCGAGGCCGGAGCCGACAGGGTCACCGGGCCTGCCGAGGCCAGCGGGCTTGACAGAGTTGACGGGCTTGAGGGGCTTGACGCGGTCGGCGGGCCTGATGGGTTCGGCGGGTCTGACAGGGTTGACGGGACGGCCGGCGAGGTTCGCGAGGCGCTGCGTGCGCTGGCCGCCTCCGATCCGCGTCCCAACGCAAGCCTTGCGGCCGTCGCCGAGGCGTTTCCCAGCGACGAGACCACCTGGCCGGCGACGGCGATCGCGCCGTTCTCCTCCGCGCGGAAGTGGAGCGGGGCGAGCTTCGCCGGGCATGGGCACTGGGTGCTCGGCGCACCCGACGTCCTGCTGCCGCCTGGGGATCTCGTGCTCGTCGACGCCGACCTGCTGGCCTCGCAGGGACTGCGTGTGCTGTTGCTCGGGCGGGCCGGCATGCCGGTGGACGCGCCGGGCGCACCCGGTGAGGTGACCCCGGCGGCGCTGCTCGTCATCGAGCAGAAGATCCGCGACGATGCCGCCGAGACCCTGCGGTACTTCGCCGCGCAGGACGTCGAGCTGAAGATCATATCGGGTGACAGTGCTGTGTCCGTCGCGGCGGTCGCCACCACCCTCGGGCTCCCCGGTGCCGACCAGCCCGTGGACGCCCGGACGCTGCCCGACGGCACCGCCCCGCTGGCCGGACGGATGGCGGCGGCGTCGGTCTTCGGCCGGGTGGTACCGGAGCAGAAGCGCGCCATGGTCAAAGCCCTGCAGGCCGGCGGCCACACCGTGGCCATGACCGGTGACGGGGTCAACGACCTGCTCGCGCTCAAGGACGCCGACATCGGCGTGGCCATGGGCTCGGGCAGCCCCGCGGCCCGGGCCGTCGCGCAGATCGTCCTGCTGGACAACACCTTCGCCGCTCTTCCGCACGTCGTGGGTGAGGGACGGCGGGTGATAGGCAACATCGAACGCGTGTCCGTCCTGTTCCTCACCAAGACGGTCTACTCGGTGCTGCTGGCCATCCTGATCGGCGTGGCGCAGATCAGGTTTCCGTTCCTGCCGCGTCATGTGACGCTGATCGGCTGGTTCACCATCGGCGTTCCGGCGTTCTTCCTCGCGCTCGCGCCCAACACCGAACGGGCACGACCGGGGTTCGTGCCGAGAGTCATGCGCCGGGCGGTGCCGGCGGGTGTCGTGGTGGCGGTGGCGAGTTTCGTGACCTGTCTTCTCGTCCGTTCCGGTGGGGAGGGTACGCCCGAGCAGGACAGCACCGCCGTTGTGATCACGCTTGTCATGATCGCGACATGGGTGTTGGTCGTGGTGGCGCGACCGTATGTCTGGTGGAAGGCCGCGCTGGTCGCCGCCATGATCGGCGGTTTTCTGCTGTGCCTGCTGCTGCCGGTGGGGCAGCACGTCTTCGAGTTCGACACGTCGGACACCGCCGCCGTCGCCGTGGCGGTCGCCTGCGGCGCGGTCGGCATGGCCCTGGTGGAGCTCGCCTGGCGGTTCAGCTTCGTTGACGCCGGGGAACGGCGCCCTCACCGGGACGGAGGGTCAAGGGGGCCTGACGGCGGTAGCCGGGTCATGGCGTCCCACCGGTAGGTGTAGCCGTTCCTCGACGGCATCTTCGCAAGCCTCATCCTCGGGTAGTTCGGGTACGGGTAGTTCGGGTGACAGCACCGTCTTCCGCCTGCGACGCCGGGTCAGACATGTTGCCGGACATCGATGCCGTGGACCGGCCGGAGGGGTTAGCGTGTGTGTCCCCGGCACGTTCCGCCCCCATGTCGACAGGTCGTCGAGCCGGTCGTGGCGAAGATGCCGCGGGACGAACCGGCCCGACCGGGTGGGCCGATTGCCGGCACGGTGCGAACCTTCGCCGGAGGAAAATAGACCGGTCGTCCCCGGCGCCGGAGAAACGTCTTTCTGCCACTGCTTCCCGAAAGTCCCTGGCCGGCGGTTGCGGGCGGGCGTCATGGTTGTTTTCCCGCACGTCCAACCATATATGTGACAGCGCTGTTGTCGAAATACCGTGACCGATAACGCGCGGGCCGTGAGACGACGATTTGACACCGCGAAACACTGCGGAAGCAATGCCTCCGTATAAGAAGGATGGGCGAGCCTCGTGGCCCGCTCTGCCCACGGTCGAACCGTGGGTATGCCCCTCGCCGACCGTCGGTCATTGAGGAGGTCCACGTAAGTGGCCAAGCAAATCCAGCATCTGGACCGGGTAGCAATCCGGTTCGCCGGTGACTCCGGCGACGGCATGCAGCTCACCGGCGACCGTTTCGCTTCCGAGAGCGCTATCCTGGGAAACGACCTGTCCACCCTTCCCAACTACCCCGCCGAGATTCGCGCGCCATCGGGCTCGCTGCACGGCGTGTCCAGCTTCCAGGTACATTTCGCCGCCCACGATGTTCTCACGCCCGGTGACTCGCCGGACGTTCTGGTCGCAATGAACCCGGCGGCGCTGCGTGCCAATCTGGGGGATTTGCCGCCCAATGCAGAGATCATCGTCAACACCGACGAGTTCACCACGCGCAACCTGGAGAAGGTCGGTTACACGAGCAATCCGCTGGAGAACGACTCGCTCGACGGGTTCACCGTTCACCGGGTGCCGCTGACGTCGGCGACGATCGCCGCCCTCGCCGACTTCGAGGTCTCCAAGAAGGAGGCCGAGCGGGCGAAGAACATGTTCGCGCTCGGTCTGCTGTCCTGGATGTACAGCCGGCCCACCGAGGGCACGGTGGAGTTCCTCAAGCAGAAGTTCGCCAAGAAGCCGCACGTCGCCGCCGCGAACGTGGCCGCCTTCCAGGCCGGCTGGAACTACGGTGAGACCACCGAGGACTTCGCCGTCCGCTACGAGGTCAAGCCGGCGAAGCTGGTGTCCGGCACCTACCGCAGCGTCAACGGCAACTCGGCGCTCGCCTACGGCCTTGTTGCCGCCGGTCTGCGCGCCAACCTGCCGGTCTTCCTCGGCGCCTATCCGATCACTCCGGCCTCGGAGATCCTGCACGAGCTGTCCGGATACAAGCGCTACGGCGTGACCACCTTCCAGGCCGAGGACGAGATCGCCGCGGTGGGCTCGGCGCTCGGTGCCTCCTACGGCGGCGCGCTCGGGGTCACCTCGACCTCCGGCCCGGGGCTCGCGCTCAAGACCGAGACCCTAGGGCTCGCGGTGATGCTGGAGCTACCGCTTGTCATCGTGGACGTGCAGCGCGCCGGCCCGTCGACCGGTCTGCCGACCAAGACCGAGCAGTCCGACCTGAACATCGCCCTGTTCGGCCGGCACGGTGAGGCACCGCTCGCCGTGATCGCGGCCCGTTCGCCGGCGGACTGCTTCTACGCGGCGCTGGAGGCGGCGCGCATCGCGCTGACCTACCGGATGCCGGTCATCCTGCTCTCGGACGGCTACCTGGCCAACGGCTCCGAGCCGTTCCTGCTGCCGGACCCGGCGGACCTGCCCGACCTGCGGGTGGAGTTCGCCACCGAGCCCAACGGGCCGGATGGCAAGTTTCTGCCCTACCTGCACGACCCGCACACGCTGGCCCGCCCGTGGGCGGTGCCGGGCACGCCCGGCCTGGAGCACCGCGTCGGCGGCTTGGAGAAGGCCGACGGCACCGGCGCGGTCTCCTACGTCCCGGCCGACCACGACCTGATGATGCGGCTGCGCGCCGCCCGGGTCGAGGCCATCGACGTGCCCGACCTGGAGGTCGAGGACCCCTCCGGGGACGCCCGGGTGCTGGTGCTCGGCTGGGGTTCCACCTACGGACCGGTCGGCGCGGCCTGCCGCAAGCTGCGGGAACGCGGTGTGTCCATCGCCCAGGCACACCTGCGTCACCTCTCGCCGCTGCCGCGCAACGTCGGCACGGTGCTCGCCGGCTATGACCGCGTCGTCATCCCCGAGATGAACCTCGGGCAGCTCGCCCACGTGATACGCGAGCGCTACCTGGTCGACGCCGTGCCCTACAACAAGGTCAACGGCCAGCCGTTCACCTCGGTGGAGCTGGAGACGGTACTGGAGGAGGTCGTACGCAATGACTGAGGTCCCACTCAAGCTCACCGCCAAGGACTTCAGGTCGGACCAGGAGGTCCGCTGGTGCCCGGGATGCGGTGACTTCGCGATCCTGTCGGCCATCCAGTCGTTCATGCCGGAGCTGGGCATCCCGCGGGAGCAGATCACGTTCGTCTCCGGCATCGGTTGTTCGTCCCGCTTTCCGTACTACCTCAACACCTATGGGATGCACTCGATCCACGGCCGGGCGCCGGCGATCGCCACCGGTCTCGCGGTCAGCCGCCCGGACCTGTCGGTGTGGGTGGTCAGCGGTGACGGCGACGCGCTGTCCATTGGCGGTAACCATCTGATCCACGCATTGCGACGCAACGTCAACATCAAGATCCTGTTGTTCAACAACCGTATCTACGGGTTGACCAAGGGGCAGTGCTCGCCGACCTCGGAGTTCGGCAAGGTCACCAAGTCGACGCCGGTCGGCTCCAGCGACACCCCGTTCAACCCGATCGCGTTGGCGCTGGGCGCCGAGGCGTCGTTCGTGGCCCGCACGATCGACTCCGACCGCAAGCACCTGCACTCGGTGCTGCGTGCCGCCGCCGCGCACGAGGGCAGCGCCTTCATCGAGATCTACCAGAACTGCGCCATCTTCAACGACGGTGCGTTCGACGTGCTGAAGGACCCCGCCAGCCGCGACTCCGTCCTCGTCCGCCTCGAGCACGGCAAGCCGATCACCTTCGGCGCCTCGGGGGAGAAGTGCGTGGTGCGCGAGCCGCGCGGCTTCGGTCTTGAGGTCGCCGACACCGCCAGCGTCCCGCGCAGCGAGATCATCGTGCACGATGAGACGGTGGGGGGCCCGGCCTACGCCTTCACCCTGTCCCGGTTGTCCGACCAGGATCTGAGCAACACCCCGATCGGGGTGTTCCGACGGGTGAGCCGGCCCACCTACGAGGCGATGGTCCAGGAGCAGAACACCTCCGCCCGCATAGGCAGCGCGGACGCCTCGCCCGACAAACTGCTCGCCGAACTGCTGCACACGGGCAACACCTGGACGATCCGCTGATCCGCTGATCCGCTGATCCGCTGATCCGCTGATCCGTCGGGCCGTCGGGCCGTCGGGTCGTCGGGTCGTGTGATTCTCGGCGGACGGCGCTCCCGGGCATTCTCCGATTCCGGCCCTGCTGGCGTTCCCCGGTCGTTGGCGTCCTTCGGACGCGAGCGACCGGGGAACGCCTTTGTTGTTTTTGACACGCCTGGTGAAGGCGGTGTCTTCGGACGTTCCCGCGAACACTTCTCGACCGCCGGTGGAGAACGCGCCGGACTGGTTGTCCGGGCCAACGGTCAGGAATTTCCAGGCCATCTGAACAATGGGTCGGGCAATTGGTCACCGGGCTCGGTGCGTTCGTCCCGAAAGCCGCTGGGACGCCGTATTCGGTGACGGATTCGGGCCGTAAAAAAAATTGGTGAGGCACGTTGTCGGACATTGCCGCTGGGCAGGGTGCCGACCGGTCGACATCCAGGTGGTCACAGGCGTTGGCACCATTGGGCCCACATCTTTCGGCCACCCGGCCCAGGTCTCTTCTCTATTCGTCCCGGAATCGCGGACCGGCCGGAAAAGTAACTGGAAAGATACGGCGCTTAAAGAGCCCGAAACAACGGTGGGCGACATTTCTAATCGCGGCGCTTCAACGGTGAGGCCCGCGGGACGCCGGCCGGCGGATCGCGGATCGCGGGCCTGGCATCGGGCACCTGGCCGGCACTGGCACAGCACAGCGCCATCTTCCCCATTCGGTGCAACCGACGGAGGGCACGCATGATGTGGAGCACGACATCGTGATCGGGTTCTGTGACACCACCTTGCGCGACGGTGAGCAGGCCCCGGGCGTTGCCTTCACCGCCGAGGAGAAGCTTGCCATCGCGTCCGCTCTCGATCAGGTGGGAGTACAGCAGATCGAGGCGGGTGTGCCGGCCATGGGCCCGTCCGAACGCGAGGTCCTGGGCCGTATCGCGTCCGCGGGTCTGCGGGCGGAGGTCGTCGCCTGGTGCCGGGCCGTCCGGTCCGACGTCGAGGCGGCGGCGGCATCCGGCATCCGGCGGGTCCACATCAGCATCCCCGTGTCCGACCTGCACCTTCAGTACAAGCTCGGTCGTGACCGGGCGTGGGCACGCGGCCGGATCCACGACTGCGTCGCCGACGCCCTCGACCGGGGGCTGGCGGTCGGGGTCGGGTTCGAGGACGCCTCACGGGCGGACGACGGCTTCGTCATCGAGCTCGCCGGCGAACTGTCCAGGGCCGGTGTCGACCGCCTGCGCTGGGCGGACACCGTCGGGGTCCTCGAGCCGTCCGGGGCGTACGAGCGGATGTCCCGGCTGGTGGCGGCCTCGTCCGCCAACTGGGAGATCCACGCCCATGACGACTTCGGGCTGGCCACCGCCAACACGCTCGCGGCGGTCCGGGCCGGTTTCGGTTTCGTCAGCACGACGGTCGCCGGGCTTGGTGAACGGGCCGGTAACGCGCCCCTGGAGGAGGTGGCGATGGCGCTTCGCCATCTCCTCGGATTCAGGGTCGACCTGGACACCACGTCGTTTCGCGCGCTGGCCGACCTGGTCTCGCGCGCGGCAGGCCGTCCGGTGTCGGCCGGGAAGGCGATCGTCGGGGAGTCGGCGTTCATCCACGAGTCCGGTATCCACGTGGACGGGGTGCTGAAGGCTCCGAGGATCTACGAGCCCTTCGACCCCGCGGAGGTCGGCGCGCGACGCCGCCTGGTCGTGGGCAAGCACGCGGGGCGGGCGTCGCTGCGATACGCCCTGCGTGAGCACGGTATCGACGCAGACGAGGGCGTTCTCGGACCCGTCCTGGAGGGTCTGCGATCGCACGTCTCAATGCTCAAACGGCCGTTGCGCTCGAGCGAGGTCCGTGACCTCTACGAGCTCGCGGCAGCCAGCTGGGCCGCCGGCGCCAGCACCTGAACAAACAGCAGTACCGCAACAGACACCAGTTTCTGAGCAGGCAGCAGTTCCTGAACCAACACCGGTTCTTCCACAGTGACGCACGCTTGGGCGTGCGGTGAGGAGCACACACTCATGAGGCAGCTCGCGTTCTACGGCAAGGGTGGTATTGGTAAGTCCACCACTCAGCAGAACACGATGGCCGCACTGGCTGAGCGTGGCAACCGGGTCATGATCGTCGGTTGCGACCCGAAGGCGGACTCGACCCGTCTCATCCTGCACTCCAAGGCCCAGCACACCGTCATCGAGAAGGCGGCCGAGAAGGGCTCGGTGGAGGACCTCGAGCTGGAAGAGGTTCTGCTCGAGGGCGCATGGAACATCCGGTGTGTCGAGTCGGGTGGTCCCGAGCCGGGTGTCGGCTGCGCCGGCCGAGGCGTCATCACCGCCATCACCTTCCTGGAGGAGAACGGCGCCTACGAGGACCTCGACTTCGTCACCTACGACGTCCTCGGTGACGTCGTGTGCGGTGGTTTCGCCATGCCGATCCGCCAGGGCAAGGCCCAGGAGATCTACATCGTCACCTCCGGTGAGATGATGGCCATGTACGCGGCGAACAACATTGCCCGAGGCATCCTCAAGTACGCCCACAGCGGTGGTGTCCGCCTCGGTGGGCTGATCTGCAACAGCCGTCAGACCGACCGTGAGGACGAGCTCATCATGGAGCTCGCGCGGCGCCTGAACACCCAGATGATCCACTTCGTTCCGCGTGACAACATCGTCCAGCACGCCGAGCTCCGCCGTATGACGGTCATCGAGTACTCGCCCGAGGCGAACCAGGCCAACGAGTACCGCGAGCTCGCACGCAAGATCGAAGAGAACGACATGAAGACCATCCCCACCCCGATCAGCATGGACGAGCTCGAGGAGCTCCTGATCGACTTCGGGATCATGGAGCAGGAGGACGAGTCGATCGTCGGTCAGAAGGCCGCCTCCACCGTCGGCGCGTGACCGCTCGCCCCCGCGTACCAGAAAGGTCTGTCATGACTCCACCCGTGACAACGTCTACCGAGACGCAGACGATGATCGACGACGTTCTGTCGGCCTATCCTCCCAAGGTCGAGAAGGACCGTCACAAGCACGTCAAGCCCAATGACCAGTCCGGGGGGAAGGAATGCGAGGTCAAGAGCAACGTCAAGTCCCGCCCCGGGATCATGACGATGCGCGGTTGCGCCTACGCCGGCTCCAAGGGTGTGGTGTGGGGTCCCATCAAGGACCTCATCTCCATCAGCCACGGCCCGGTCGGATGCGGCCAGTACACCTGGGGCACCCGGCGTAACTACGCCAACGGGCAGCTCGGTATCGACAACTTCACCGTCATGCAGATCACCAGCGATTTCCAGGAGAAGGACATCGTCTTCGGTGGCGACAAGAAGCTCGCCGCGATCCTGGACGAGCTGGTGGAGGTCTTCCCGCTGGCCAAGGGTGTCTCCGTCCAGTCCGAGTGCCCGATCGGTCTGATCGGTGACGACATCGACGCGGTCTCCAACGAGGGGACCAAGCGGCTGGGCCTGCCGGTCGTCCCGGTGAAGTGCGAGGGCTTCCGCGGTATCAGCCAGTCGCTGGGCCACCACATCGCCAACGACGCCATCCGCGACCACATGCTGGGCAGCCGGGAGCTGCCCGAGCAGACCCCGTACGACATCACGCTGCTCGGTGACTACAACATCGGGGGCGACGCCTGGGCCTCGCGGAAGATCCTCGAGGACATGGGTCTGCGGGTCATCGCCCAGTGGTCCGGTGACGGCACCGTCAACGAGATGGCCACGGCCCACCTGGCCAAGCTCAACGTGCTGCACTGCTACCGCTCCATGAACTACATCGCCACCACGATGGAGGAGCGGTACGGCACCCCGTGGATGGAGTTCAACTTCTTCGGCCCCACGAAGATCGTGGAGTCGATGCGTAAGATCGCCGAGTTCTTCGACGACACCATCAAGGAGAAGACCGAGGCCGCCATCGCGAGCTACCAGGTCTTCTTCGACAAGGTCCACGAGACCTACCGGCACCGGCTCGAAGGCAAGACCGTCATGCTCGCCGTCGGCGGCCTGCGCCCGCGCCACACCGTCGGCGCCTACGAGGACCTCGGCATGGAGGTCATCGGTACCGGTTACGAGTTCGGGCACAAGGACGACTACACCCGCAGCTACCCCGAACTCAAGCAGGGCATCGTGGTCTACGACGACCCGACCGCCTACGAGATGGAAGAGTTCGCCCGCCGGCTCAAGCCCGACCTGATCGGTGCCGGCATCAAGGAGAAGTACGTCTCGCACAAGATGCGGACACCGTTCCGTCAGATGCATTCATGGGACTACTCCGGTCCGTACCACGGCGTCGACGGCTTCGCCATTTTCGCCCGGGACATGGACAGCGCCGTGAACAGTCCGACGTGGAACCTGTTCGACGCTCCGTGGGCGAGTGCCAAAAAGGGCTGATTTTCCCGCGAAAGACGCGTTCTTTCGCCTGTGAACCGGAGGATTGCTGGTGTCCACCAGTCCAGACGCACTTACGGTGCGAGACCACAACACACTGTTCAACAGCCCTGAATACCAGGAGCAGCGCGAACGCAAGAAGCAGTTCGAGGGCGGCTCCGCGCCGGAGGAGGTCGCCCGGGTCGCCGAATGGACCCGGAGCTGGGAGTACCGGGAGAAGAACTTCGCCCGGCAGCATCTCACGGTCAACCCGCTGAAGGCCTGCCAGCCCCTGGGCGCGGTGCTCGCGGCCCTCGGTTTCGCCGGGACCCTGCCGCTGGTGCACGGTTCGCAGGGGTGCACCTCGTACTTCCGTGGTCACCTCTCACGGCACTTCAAGGAACCGGTACCGACGGTGTCCTCGTCGATGACCGAGGACTCGGCGGTCTTCGGTGGGCTCAGCAACCTCATCGAAGCCCTCGGCACCTCCGTGCACCTGTACAAGCCGGACATGGTGGCGGTGTCGACCACCTGTATGGCCGAGGTGATCGGTGACGACCTGCAGAACTTCATCGCCAGCGCCCGTACCAAGGGCGCGATCACCGAGGACATCCCGGTCCCGTACGCCCACACCCCGAGCTTCGTCGGCTCGCACGTGCTGGGCTACGACAACATGCTGCGCGGGATCCTGTCCTACCTGACCGAGGGCAAGAAGAGCACGTCCAATGGCACGATCAACATCGTGCCGGGCTTCGACCCCTACGTCGGCAACATCCGGGAGATCAAGCGGCTGCTGACCCTGCTGGGCATCAAGCACGTCGTGCTCGGTGACCACAGCGACAGCCTCGACTCCCCGGCGACCGGCGAGTACCACATGTACCCGGGCGGGACCCCGCTCGCCGTGGCCGGGGACTCCATCAACGCCGACGCGACGGTGTTCCTGCAGGCCCTCGGTTCCAAGCGGACCAAGGAGATCGTGAACGGCTGGGCCGGCGAGGCGGTGATGCTCAACCCGCCGATCGGCATCGCCAACACCGACACCTTCGTCACCGAGGTCGCCCGGGTGGCCGGGGTCGAGGTGCCGGACGAGATCACCGCGGAGCGCGGCCGGCTGCTCGACGCGATGACCGACTCGCATGCCTATCTGCACGGCAAGCGGGTGGCGATCGCCGGCGACCCGGACTTCGTCAACGGGATGCTGGGCTTCCTGCTGGAGATGGGCATGGAGCCGATCCACGTCGTCAGCAGCAACGGCGACGCGACGTGGGCGGAGCGGGCCAAGGGGATCCTCGCCGCCAGCCCGTTCGGGGCGAAGGCGACGGTGTGGCCGGGCAAGGACGCGTGGCACCTGCGCTCCCTGGTGTTCACCGAGCCGGTCGACCTGATCGTCGGCCCGACGCACCTCAAGCACCTCGCCCGCGAGGCGAACGTGCAGCTGTTCCGCGCCGGGTTCCCGATCTTCGACCGGCACCACCTGCACCGCTTTCCGATCTACGGCTATGCCGGGGGGCTGCACCTGCTCACCCAGCTGGTCAACTCGATCCTCGACGAGGTCGACCGCAACGCGCCCGACCACAGCTTCGACATCGTCCGCTGACCGGCAGCGTGTGCTGACCGACACCGTCCGCTGAGGTGAAAATGGCTGCCCTGACGAAGATCGACGCCGCTGCGCTCTTCGACGAGCCGGCGTGTGACCACAACCGTGCCAAGGACCCCAAGGCCCGCAAGACGGGTTGCTCCCGGCCGAAGCCGGGAGGTACTTCCGGCGGCTGCGCGTTCGACGGCGCGATGATCACTCTGGTTCCGATAGCCGACGTCGCCCACGTGGTGCACGGCCCGATCGCCTGTGCCGGCAACTCGTGGGACGGTCGGGGCAGCCTCTCCTCGGGCCCTACGCTCTACCGCCGGGGTTTCTCCACCGACCTCGGTGAGCAGGACGTGGTGTTCGGCGGCGAGCAGCGTCTCTACGACACGATCGTCGAGGCCGCTCGCCGCCACCGCCCGCCCGCGGTCTTCGTGTACTCCACCTGCGTCACCGCGATGATCGGCGACGATTTCGACGCGGTGTGCGCGGCGGCGGCGACCGCGACCGGCATACCGGTGGTCCCGGTGAACGCGCCGGGATTCGCCGGCAGCAAGAACTTCGGTAACCGCCTCGCCGGCCAGGCTCTGCTCGAACACGTGATCGGTACGGTGGAACCGGCGTTCACCACGCCGTACGACGTGAACCTGGTCGGCGAGTACAACATCGCCGGCGAGTTGTGGGACGTCACCCCGGTGCTGGCGAAACTGGGCATCCGGGTGCTGGCGAGCATCAGCGGCGACGCCCGGTACGCCGACGTCGCCGCCGCCCACCGCGCCAAGGCGACGATGGTCGTCTGCTCGCGGGCGCTGCTCTCGCTGGCCCGGGGGCTTCAGGACCGCTACGGCATCCCCTGGTTCGAGGGCAGCTTCTACGGCATCCGCGCGATGCGCGACACCCTGCGCGGTTTTGCCCGCCTCCTCGACGACAAGGAGCTCTCCTGGCGGGCCGAGGAGCTCATCGCCGCCGAGGAGGCCGCCCTGGCGACGGCGCTTGCCCCCTACCGGGAACGGCTCGCCGGCGCCCGGGCGGTGCTCTACACCGGCGGGGTCAAGAGCTGGTCACTGGTGTCGGCGCTACAGGACCTCGGGGTGGAGGTCGTCGCCTCCGGGGCTACCAAGAGCACCGAGGACGACGTAGAAAAGATCACTGAACTGCTCGGTCCCGACGGGATCGTCATCCGCAACGGCACACCCGCCGAGCTGCTGCGGGTCGCCGCCGACACCCAGGCCGACATCCTGATCGCCGGTGGCCGCAACCAGTACACCGCCCTCAAGGGCAAGCTGCCGTTCCTCGACGTCAACCAGGAACGGCACCACGCCTTCGCCGGCTACCCGGGCATGATCGAATTTGCCCGGCGCCTGGATCTGGCGCTGTCCAGCCCGGTCTGGGAACAGGTCAGGGCGGCCGCGCCCTGGGACGACCCGGATCCGGCCGGCCCCACCGGCCAGCGGATCGCAGGCCTGGGGGGCGTGGACGCCACGGCCGCTGCCGACGCCGCTGCCGACGCCGACGCCGCTGCCGACGCCGACGCCGACGCCGACATCGACGAGGTCTTCTGATGGCCGGTGTCACAAGCGGCGGGCGCGGGGCCGCGTTCGACCCGCTCAAGCACAGCCAGCCCCTCGGCGGCGCGCTGGCGTTCCTCGGCCTGGCCCGCTGCATCCCGCTGCTGCACGGCGCCCAGGGCTGCTCGGCGTTTGCCAAGGCTCTGCTCACCCGCCATTTCCGCGAGCCCATCCCGTTGCAGAGCACGGCCATCAACGACGTCAGCGCCGTCCTCGGTTCGTCCGACTCGCTGCTCAGCGCACTGGACACGATCAACGAGCGGCAGCGTCCGGACGTCGTCGGGGTGCTCACCACCGGTCTCACCGAGGTCAGCGAGGAGGACATGCTCGGCGTCCTGGGCTCGTCCCGGTACGCCGCGGGCTCCCGCGGCCCGCTGGTCATCCCGGTGTCCACGCCGGACTTCCGCGGCGGGCTGTCGGACGGATGGTCCGCGGCGCTACAGGGGATCGTCGCCGCGGTCCCGGCCACCGGGGTGACGGTCCCCGGCCGGGCCGCCGTGCTCGTCGGCCCGGCGCTGACCGCGGTGGATCTCGACGAGATCGCCGACCTCGTCCGGGCCTTCGGTCTCGATCCGGTGGTGGTCCCCGACCTGTCCGGGTCGCTTGACGGCCATCTCGACGAGAACTGGTCACCGCTGACCACCGGGGGGACGACGGTCGGCGCCCTGCTGGGTCTGGCCAGCTGCGCGGTCGTCATCACGATCGGGTCCGCGGCGGCCGCCGCCGGCGGGGCGCTGGCGGCCAAGGCCGGTGTCCCCCTGATCTCCCACGACCACGCCAGCGGTCTGGCCGCCACCGACCGGCTCGTCACCGACCTCACCCGATACACCGGGGTGGCCGCCCCGGACGCGGCGCGGCGCTGGCGCCGGCGCCTGGCCGACGGGCTGATGGACAGCCACTTCGTCCTCGGTGGGGCCAAGGTGGCCATCGCGCTCGAACCCGACCAGCTCGTGGCGGTCGGTTCGCTGCTCTACGACGTCGGAGCCGAGATCGTCACCGCGGTGTCGCCGACAGACGCCGCCGTGCTGCGCTGCGCGCCGTGGGAGGAGGTCGTCATCGGCGACTTCGTCGACCTGTCCGAACGGGCTGAGGCGGCCGGCGCCGAACTGGTCGTCGCGTCCAGTCACGGGGCTGACGCGGCCGCTGTGATCGGCGCGGCGCATCTGACGATGGGCTTCCCCGTCTACGACCGGATGGGCGCCCAGCTGCGCGCCACGTCCGGGTACCGGGGCAGCCTCCAGCTGCTCGTGGACGCAGCCAACCGCCTGCTCGAACATCGTGAGTCACATCGTGCGACAGGTCCGTCGCGGGCGCGGCGGGCATCCGCCGAGCAACTGGAGGAACTGGCATGTTGAAGGTCGCCTTCGCCACCAGCGACGGCATCGTCGTCGATCAGCATTTCGGCTCGTGCCGCCGGTTCGACGTGTACGAGGTGTCCGGGGATCTCGCCTCGCTGTATGAGAGCCGGGTCCTCGACCCGGCCGTCGACGACGAGGCCGAGAAGATCGAAAGCCGGCTGGACGCCGTCCGGGACTGCGCGATCCTGCACGTCGCCGCGATCGGCGGGACCGCCGCCGCGAAGGTGGTCCGGGCCCACGTCCATCCGCTGAAGGTCACCGAGGACACCTCGATCGCGGACCAGATCGTCCGGCTGCAGCGTGTCCTGGCCGGCAACCCTCCGCCGTGGCTGCGCAAACTGCTGCGCCAGAGCGGGTCCGGCGCCGCCCCCAACTGGAGCCCGCGATGACCGTCGACATCACCGGCGGTGACACCACCGGCGCCGCCACGAGTCCGGCCGCGGACGTCACCACCGGATTCCTGCGTGACCTGGTCGATCAGCTGCGGGCCGGGGACACCTACGGCCAGCTCGACCGCCTCGGCGGGGAGAAGCTGCTGGACCCGTTCGTACTCACCCCCCAGCGGCGCCGCGAGCTGGGGATCTCCTGTGATGTCGACCCGGCCACCGAGGGACGGCTGCGCGCCTACTACCAGGCGGTCGCCGCCGGCGTCGAGAAGGCGACCGGCCTGGTCACCGGCTACGTGCTGGATCTCAGCCACGAGGGCTTCGGCCGGGTCACGGTGTTCACCGGCCGGCTCGTGGTCGCCTCCGCGGTGCTGCGCGACGCGCACCGTTTCGGCTTCGACTCCATCGATCATCTTGCCGAGCGCGGCGAGGCGCTGGTCCGCGCCGCCGTCGTGCTCGTCCGTACCTATCCGGAGGTGGCCCGTGACGATTCCTGACGAGATCCCCGAAATGCGGACGAAGCTGAAAAAGCTCAACAGTCTCGCCACCCGCCTGAAACTCGACCTGCACGACCTGGCCGAGGACCTGCCGATCGGCTGGGAGCGGATCCTGGAGACGGCCACCGCCACCTACAACGCCTACGTCGAGATCCACCAGATCGAACGGGAACTGGCGAAGGTGGACGCGCGATGACGACGGGTACCGAGCGGTTGGCGCAGTTCCGCCGGTGCGGGACCGCCGAGGACTACTTCCAGGCCTTGGACGTCCCCTTCGACCCGCGGGTGGTTGCGGTCAACCGGCTGCACATCCTGCGGCACTTCTCCCCGGCCGTGGCCCGGATAGACGCGGAGAACTCCTCGCCCGAGGACCGGCTGGCCGCCTACCGCGCCGCCCTGGTCGCCTCCTACGAGGCGTTCACCACGGCCACCGCGCTCGACCACCGCTTGTTCAAGGTCCTGGCCGACCGCGCCCCCCAGGCGTTCGTCGCCGTGGACACCGTCACCGTTGAAGCCGAGAAGAGTGCCTGATGGACGTCAGTTTCGAGGAACCGTCGCTTTCCGACGCCACCTACGACGTCGGGGACACCGTTGTGGCCGTGAAGGACCTGCGTAACGACGGCACCTTCCCCGAACCGGGGATCAGCGTCGGGGACGTGCTGGTGGAGACCGGGACGGTTGGTCACGTGCACGGCGTGGGCGTCTACCTCCAGGAGCACATCGTCTACGCGGTCGCGTTCACCAACGGCCGGGTCGTGGGCTGTCTGGAGCGTGAGCTGGACCTGGTGGCCGCTGCACCGGGTCGTGATGGGGGTGAGCAGTCATGACATCGCAGCCGACCCAGCCGACCCAGCCGATGTCGGTGCCGGGGCAGCCGATACCCCTGACGGTGCTGTCCCCGGCCGAGGCGACCACGCCGCCGGCCCCGGCGGGAGGCTGTGCGTCCACCAAGGGATGCGGTGCCAGCGCGACCGGCCTGGACCCCGAGATCGTCGAGAAGATCGCCAACCATCCCTGTTACAGCCAGGAGGCGCACCAGTACTACGCCCGGATGCACGTGCCGGTCGCGCCCGGCTGCAACATCCAGTGCAACTACTGCAACCGCAAGTTCGACTGCGCGAACGAGAGCCGCCCCGGCGTCACCAGCCAGTTGCTCACTCCGGAGCAGGCGCTGGCCAAGGTCAAGCGGGTGGCCAGCGAGATCAAGCAGATGAGTGTGCTCGGTGTGGCCGGGCCCGGGGAGCCGCTGGCCAACGCGCGACGCACCTTCCGCACGATGGAGCTGGTCGCCCGGGACTGCCCGGACATCAAGCTGTGCGTATCCACGAACGGGCTCACCCTCGTCGACCACGTCGACCGTATCGAAGACCTCGGCATCGATCATGTGACGATCACCATCAACATGATCGACCCCGAGGTCGGCGAGCGGATCTACCCCTGGGTGACGTTCCGGGGCAAGCGCTACACCGGCCGGGAGGCGTCGAAGATCCTGTCCGAGCGGCAGCTGGAGGGGCTCGCCGCCCTCACCGAACGCAAGATCCTGTGCAAGGTCAACTCGGTGATGATCCCCGGTGTCAACGACGAGCACCTGGTGGAGGTCTCCCGCACGGTCAAGGGCATGGGGGCGTTCCTGCACAACGTGATGCCGCTGGTGTCCGCCCCCGAGCACGGCACCTACTACGGCCTCACCGGGCAGCGCGGGCCGACCCCCCAGGAGCTCAAGGCGTTGCAGGACCGCTGCGAGGGCGACGACGGCGCGGACATGAACATGATGCGCCACTGCCGGCAGTGCCGGGCCGACGCGGTCGGGCTGCTCGGGGAGGACCGCAGCGAGGAGTTCGGTCCGGAGACGTACGCCGGCGAGGTCACCTACGACCTGGCCGGACGCCAGGCGGCCCATGCGGCGATCGAACGCTGGCGTTCCGACGTCCGCGCCACCCGCGAGGAGCTGCAGATCTCCGCGGGTGCGGCGAAGCCCGAACGGACGGTCCTGGTCGCGGTCGCCACCAAGGGCGGGGGAGCGGTCAACCAGCACTTCGGCCATGCCGAGGAGTTCTGGGTCTACGAGGCGGGCGAGAAGTGGGCGCGCCTGGTAGGGACCCGCAGTGTCGCGCGCTACTGCGAGGGCCCGTCCGAGTGCGACGAGGACGACTCGGTGCTCGACCGGACCGTCCGGCTGCTGTCGGACTGTGCCGCCGTGCTGTGTAGCAAGATCGGAAACGGGCCGCGGGAGGCGCTCGCCGCGGCTGGGGTCGAAGCCGTCGAGTGCTACGACATCATCGAGTCCGCGGTCGCGACGGAAGGTGCACGGCTCGCGGCGCAGGACGCTCGGCGTGCGGCGGAAGACGCCCGGCTCGCCGCGGAGGGTGCGTGCCGCCCGGCCGCGGGCCCGGCCGGATTCCCCGCGGATCTGCTGGCATCCGCCGACCTGCTGGAAGACACACCGGACGGGCTGCCCGGCCCGCACTCGCAGGCAGCCGGACACGTCACGGCAAAGGTGGGATCATGATTGCCAAACTGCAGGTCGTGCTTACCGAGCGCGCCGGCAACCAGGTACGGGCACTGCTCGCCCGCGACGAGACGACCGCCGGCTACGGCCTGCGGGTCGGCGCGGAACCGGGCGGCTGCTCGGACTACAAGTACAGCCTCGCGCTCGCGCCCGCCGCCGAGAAGGGCGACATCATCGTCCGCCAGGACGGGTTCGACGTGTTCGTCGCGTCCGCGTCCGCGTCGATCGTCCACGGGGTCCGCATCGACTATGTCGAGTCGTTGACGTCGTCGGGGTTCGCCTTCTCCAACCCGAACGCGTCGGATCCGTGCTCCTGCGGGTCGTCCTTCTCGGCACCGGAGCGGGACGGCAACGAAGACACCCTGTGGCAGCAGGTCGACGAGGCGATCCAGCAGGTACGGCCGTTCCTGCAGCGCGACGGCGGGGACGTCTCGGTCGTCGACGTCACCGGAGGTGTCGTCTCGGTCCGGCTCACCGGAGCCTGCGGGGGGTGTTCCTCCGCTCTGGACACGCTCGCGGGTGTCATCGAGCGTCAGCTGAAGGAATCGGTGCCAGCGGTCGAGCGAGTCGTCCTCGCGTCCTGACGACCGCATCTGGAGGTGGACCAGTGAGTATCGCTATCAGCTTCACCGAACGGGCGGCAGGCCAGGTACGCGCGCTGCTCAACCGGGAGGGGGTCGCCCCCGCCTCGGGTCTGCGGGTCGGCGTCGACACCGGCGGTGGCTGCGCCGGGCACCGGTACCGGCTGACCGTCGAATCCGTGCCGTACGACGGCGACGTCGTCATACGGGTAGAGGACCTCGACGTGTTCGTTGCCGCCAGCTCGGTCGAACAGTTCGACGGCATGCGCATCGACTACAGCGAGTCGCTGATGTCGTCCGGCTTCACCTTCTACAACCCGCACGCGCGAAGCAACTGTCTGTGCGGTCCGTCGTTCGCCCCGCCCGTCCAGCCGGACGGGGTGGAGACGTCACTGCTGCAGAAGGCGAACGTGGCGATCCAGCACATCCGACCGCACCTGCAGCTGGTGGGGCGGGACGCCTCCGTGGTCGGGGTCGCCGACGGTGTCGTCTCGGTGCGGCTGACCGGTATCGGACTGGAGCGCGAGGCCGACGTGACCGAGCTGGTGAAAACGGTTGAACGGCAGCTCAAGGACGCCGTCCCCGACGTCACACGAGTCGTTCTCGCCTCTGCGGGCCGGTAGCGGAGGGTAGGGGGACGGCATGGACATGCAGCGATTCGAGCGCCAACTGACACTGAGCGGTTTCGGG
This sequence comes from Protofrankia symbiont of Coriaria ruscifolia, assembly GCF_900634745.1. Classification (NCBI taxonomy): domain Bacteria; kingdom Bacillati; phylum Actinomycetota; class Actinomycetes; order Frankiales; family Frankiaceae; genus Protofrankia; species Protofrankia symbiont of Coriaria ruscifolia. The sequence goes on along the minus strand of NZ_CAAAFR010000130.1, from coordinate 4,025 downwards.
CTACCGGGACAGGAGCGGCTGTGCGAGGCGACGGTGCTTGTGGCGGGAGTGGGTGGGGTAGGCGGAGCCGTCGCCACCTACCTCGCCGCGGCTGGCGTCGGGCGGCTGGTCCTCGTGCATCCCGGCGTCCTCGAGATACCCGACCTCAACCGACAGACGCTTATGCGACCCGACCGGGTCGGTGAGGCGCGGGTGGCCTGTGCCGCCGACACGTTGCGGGAGCACTACCCCGACGTCACGGTCGAGGCATGGGACCGCGACCTGTTCGACCCGCACCTGCCCGGTCTCGTCGCCGGTTCGGACGTGGTCGTCGACGCCCGCCACAACTTCCCCGAACGGTTCCGGATCAACCGGATGTGCCTGGACCTGGGCGTGCCGCTGGTCTTCGCGGCTATGAACACCACCGAGGCCCAGCTGCTCGCGGTGACTCCCGGTGGGCCATGCCTGCGCTGCGTGTTCGCCGACGGTGACCCGCAGTGGGATCCGCTCGGCTTCCCGGTGCTCGGCGCGGTGGCCGGCACCGTGGGATGCCTGGCCGCCATGGAGGTCATCAAGATTGTTTCCCGGTTCGGTGAGCCATCCACCGGGAAGCTGCTCACCTTCGACCTGTGGGACATGGACTTCCGGTCGTTCCCGGTGATCCGCGACCCGCACTGTGTCGACTGCGGGTCCTCCCAGCAGCAGCGATCATCCTACTCGCAGCAGTACCGGGTCCACCGGGTCCCCCTGCCGGGTGCGTCGGGTGCGTCGGGTACAGCGGGCATGCCGGCGGCGGCTGGGATCGGTCCCTGCGTCCGGCGTGGTCACGGTCACGATGATCTGCTGTGACCGCGATGATCTACTGTGACTACAACGCGACGACTCCGGTCGACCCGCGGGTGCTCGAGGCGATGCTGCCGCTGTTCTCCGAGGACTTCGCCAACGCCTCGAGCGGGCATACCGCCGGCCGCGCGGTCGCCCGCCTGGTCGAGCAGGCCCGGGGGCAGGTCGCGGCCCTGGTCGGGGCCGGGCGGCGCAATGTCGTGTTCACCAGCGGTGCCACCGAGGCGGCCAACCTCGCGATCCGCGGTGTCCTCGCCGGTGCCGAGCCCGGCCGCCGGCGCATCCTGGTCGCGGCCACCGAACACAAGGCCGTTCTCGCGGCGGCCCAGGATGCGGCGAGGATCCACGGCGGCTCGGTTGGGCTGATCCGGGTCCTGCGCAACGGCACCCCGGATCTCGACCATCTCGCCTCGCTGCTGTCGAGGAACGTCGTGCTGGTCGCGGTGATGGCGGCGAACAGCGAGACCGGGGCGATCGCGGACGTCCGGCGGGCCTGCCAGCTCACGCACAGCGCCGGCGCTCTGTACCTGTGCGACGTCACGCAGGCTGCCGGCAAGATCCCCGTTGCCCTGGAGGCGCAGGAGATCGACCTCGCGGTGCTCAGCGCGCACAAGATATACGGGCCCAAAGGGGTCGGCGCGCTCGTCGCCAGCCGTCCACTGCAGAACCGCATGACGCCGCTGATCGTCGGCGGGGGCCAGGAGCGGGGGCTGCGCAGCGGCACCGTCAACAGCGCCGGCATCGTCGGGTTCGGCCGGGCCGCGGCGATCGCCGCCGCGGAGCTCGCCACCGACGCCGACCGGCTGCGCCACCTGACCGCGCTGCTGCACCGTCTGCTGGCGGAGAAACTCACCGGCGTCGAGCTCAACGGCCCGACCGTCACCCGCCTGCCGAACACGCTGAACCTGCGCTTCGCCGGCGCGGACGCCGACGCGGTGATGACGTCGACGCCGCAGGTCGCGGTGTCCGCGGGCAGCGCCTGCAAGGGCTCGAGCACCGAGCCGTCCCACGTGCTGACGGCGATGGGGCTCGATTCCACCGCCGTGCTGGAGAGCCTGCGGTTCAGCCTCGGCCGTCCCACAACCGAGGACGAGGTGCACACCGCGGCCGACCACGTGGTCACCGCTGTCGACCACGTCCGCTCCCTGCACCACCGCTCCCGTCCCTCCTCCCGTGCCCATACCCCCACCCGCACCCGCGCCTGACCGGAACCTCGGCCGCGTTCTCCGGCCACCTGACGCACCCCGGCGTTCCGCGACCACGGGCCTGTAAGAACAACGGTGTAACTCTCTTGTGACACTCTGTGCATACGCGCAGGTAGAGGAGGCACCAGATGGCCAGAACAACGACGGATCCGACGATCGAAGCGATCCCGGACCAGCCCGTCGGCGCCGAGGCCGGCGCGGCGGCGCCGGCCTCGGCGAGGAGCTCGCGCGGCGCCTGGTCGAGCAGGCGAAGGTGGAGGATGCCGGACGCCCGGCCCGGGTTCGGGCTCAGGTTCGGACGGCAGCGTTCATCGCCTACTAGAAGACAGGGTTCTGGAAGGTTTTCATTACCATAAACCTGGTTTCTGGTAAGATCCTGCACGTGCGTGATGATCAGATCCGGGCTCGGCTGGCCGCGACCAATCCCTGGTGGGGTGCGGTCGCCACCGGCGCGAGCCCGACTGCGTGGATGGCGACAGACGTGTCGCTGCGGGGCCGGCGCAGATTCGATCTCGGCTACCGCGCCGCGGTCCTTGCCGACGTCGCCACCGAGCCTCTGGACGACCGGCTGATCGTGCTTCGGGGGCCACGAAGAGTCGGTAAGTCGGTGGTGCTCAAGGACACGATCGCCGCGTTGTGCGCCCGTGCCGACGTCGACCCCAGACAACTGATTTATATCGCCGCGGACGAGATGACCGCGCAGGATCTGAATCGCGCGATCACTGTGGGTCGAGATCTGACCCGTTCGGTCGACCATGCCGAGCCGCGATCCCGGGTTTGGCTGATCGATGAGGTGACCGGGATGGCGGGCTGGACGACAACCTTGAAGTTCCTCCGGGACAATACCCTGTTCGGACTCGACCTCGTTGTCTGCACCGGTTCGTCATGGGCCGACGACGCCGAGGTGGGGCGGGATCTGCTTGCTGGCCGCGCGGGAATGACCAATGTGCGCCGTACCCGGATCCTGGTACCGATGTCGTTCCGTGATTTCATCGCAGTGTCCCGACCGGAGCTGCCGCGGCCGCCGTCCGTGCCGTTGTGGGATCTTCAATCGGCGGAGGTGGCGCACATCGCAGGCCTGCTCGCCCCGAACTCCGACGATTTCGATCTTGCCTGGCAGGCTTACCTCACGTGCGGCGGGTATCCGCGGGCGGTGAGCGAATACCACAGCACCGGAGCGGTGAGCGACGCGTTCCTGACCGACATCGAGCAGTGGCTGCATCGCGACGTGGACCGAAACGCGCCGGAGGAATCCATCCCCCAGCTGCTCGCCGGTCTCCACGGCCGTTCCGGTACCCCGATAAATCGGACCAGGACCGCGACCGATCTGGGATACCCCTCCCGTCAGGCATTCGACCTGCGTCTGGTGAAGCTTGTCCGGACGTTCGGGGCAATCTGGTGCCATCAGGTCGACGCCACGGCGCATCGGGTGGCGGGCGCGCAGGCCAAGCTGTACCTCTCCGACCCGATCATGGCCTGGCTGGGCCCTCGGCTGCGGGCCGGCCTCCCCACCCCGGATCTGACGAAACTTGCCGAGTCGACCTTGGCTGTCGCGTTCGCCGCAGCCGTGGAAGCGCGCCAACCCGGCCGATGGGCCACGGACGAGGCTGTCGGGTACTTTCGGACAGGCGGTGGTGCCGAGGTGGACTTCGCGCCGCTTCCGCTGCCGACCGCCAGTGGTGACCTGTTCTCCACACCGATCGAGGCGAAGTGGGTCACGCACGGTTGGCGCTCCGAGGCGCGAGCCATCGAGAACGCCTTCGGGCGCGGCATCGTGGCAACCAAGAACATCACGGATACCGGCTACCGGAGCTGGGCGTTGCCGATACCTCTCCTCACCCTGCTTCTGGGCTGATGAAGGCCTGCCGACCGTCCCACCGCGGAGCATGGTGATCGCCGCATCCGCCGACCTGCGAAGCCCGACAGAGCCCGGGTAGTAGGGACGGCAGTGGGTGGCGTGACGGGCTGCGGGTGAACGGGCGGAGGGCACGGGGGCGG
>NZ_CAAAFR010000129.1:991-2287 GCF_900634745.1 Protofrankia symbiont of Coriaria ruscifolia | reverse complement strand
CTAGAGCGTCGCGGTGCATGACCGGGCAGGTCCAGCCGTCCGGTTCGGTTTCGGTGTAGGTGAGGTGGACCCGGCCGGTCTCGGTGTCGGGCAGCACCACCAGACGGGGGCGCCGGGTGTCCTGTGGTTCCGTCATCGGGACGTCCGCCTGGGCGACTCGGTGAGTGGGCCGTAGCTGTCCAGCAGGAACGGCGTGATCCAGACCCCCTGGCAGGCGGGCTCGTGCTCGTCCGGGTCGAAGCCGGGCATCGTCCACGAGTCGCGCAGTGTGCTCTCGGGGTCGGTGGACTGACGTTCCCAGACGTCGCCATCGAGGTCGTACACCCGGCTGACGTCGTACGGGATGACGTCGCCGGGTGCGAAGGTCCGGGCGCGGGTGTTCGTGCGCTCCCGGCGGACGACGGCCACGGCGCGGCGAGCGTGGCGGGCGTGGCGCTGGGCGGCGTCGGGGTAGTCGGCGCCGGCGGCCTGGAACTCGTCGATGAGGTACGCCCACAGGCGGGCGTCGGAGCGTGCGGTAGTCATGATGTCTCCTAGTTCGGCTCAGGTGCAGGGGTCTCACTGCTGGCGAGGTAGCGGTGCAGCGAGGTCTTCGGGATGCCGGTCTTGGTGGCGATCGTGCCGAGGCTGTCGCCCTGGGCGTTCAGGAGCCGGGCGTGCTCGATCTTCTCGGGTGGGTGGGCGACGGGTCGGCCGACGTGGCGGCCGGCGGCGGTCCGGGCCGCTTCGGCCTCGGCCTGCGCGGTGCGGGCGGCCTGTTCCGCACGGTCGGCCGCCGTCTGGGCCTCCGCCGCCCGTGTCCGGGCCGCTTCGGCATAGAACGCACGGTGCGCGCCGCGATCGCCCCGCGGTCAAACTCGACGGCCTCTACACTGGCCGGCCCGCGCGTCCCAGCGGCGCACCGATCTTCTCCGCGCTTGCCTGACTCCGCAGCGCGAAGTCGTCGACTTATCCCGACCGCGGATTACGGGACGCGGAGGTTGCCGACAGCGGGCCATCTTCAATGGTTTGGCTGACGAAGGACTGGGCTGGCCTTACGCTTGAGTCAGACAACAACTAGCTAGCTGAGGAGGCGCCGTGTCTGCGCAGGCAAAGAGTGACGATCACCTGTCCCAGGTCTTCGCGGCTCTTGCGGACCGGGCTGTTGCGTTGCTGAGGTCCGCCGTCTCGACGTCTGACCAGGCATGATCGAGTAATGCGTCGACGTCCCGTCCGCCGGTCCCGGCATCGGAGTTCACCGGCTTCCGGTTCCCCCCTGAGGGGAAGCGTGCTGGCGGTCCGCTGGTACCTGCGCTA
>NZ_CAAAFR010000129.1:0-764 GCF_900634745.1 Protofrankia symbiont of Coriaria ruscifolia | reverse complement strand
GCGTCGACGTCCCGTCCGCCGGTCCCGGCATCGGAGTTCACCGGCTTCCGGTTCCCCCCTGAGGGGAAGCGTGCTGGCGGTCCGCTGGTACCTGCGCTATACGCTGTCGTACCGGGACGTCGAGGAACTCCTGGCCGAACGTGGCCTGGCCGTCGATCATGTGACCGTCTATCGGTGGGTGCAGCGGTTCACCCCGCTGCTGATCGATGCAGTCCGGCCCTGCCGGCACTCTCCCGGGGATCGGTGGTTCGTCGACGAAACCTACGCCAAGGTCGCCGGAGAGTGGATCTACCTGTACCGGGCGGTCGACCAGTTCGAGCAGGTCATCGACGTGTTCGCCTCCGACCAGCGCGATCTGGCCACGGCCCGCCGCTTCTTCACCCAGGCCCTGTCGCACGGCCGCCGGCCGGTCGAGGTGACCACCGACCAGGCGGCCTCCTATCCGCGGATCCTCGACGAGCTGCTGCCCGCCACCCACCACAGCGATGCCCGGCGGGCGAACAACCGGATCGAATCCGACCACAGCCAGCTGAAAGCAAGACTCCGCCCGATGCGCGGGCTGAAACGCCTCCGTTCCGCTCAGCCGGTCAGCTTGGGGCGTGCGTTCGTGCAGAACGTCCGACGCGGCCATTACGAACCCGGCGTCGACGCCGACCCGCGGCTGCGGGTGTCGGCTGCCTTCGCCGAGCTCGCCCTGGCGGTCTGATCAACATTCAGGCAGGGTCCGCCATGTCTTGCTTTCCCATAACGCAACAGACCCGCGC
>NZ_CAAAFR010000128.1:0-10184 GCF_900634745.1 Protofrankia symbiont of Coriaria ruscifolia | reverse complement strand
TCCGCCATGTCTTGCTTTCCCATAACGCAACAGACCCGCTGTCCCGACGATTCAACAGTTCCTCCCTATCCATGATTCAACAGTTCCTCTGTCTATGGAGGTGACCTGATGGCCAGGTCAGCCGTCCCGTCCAACCGCCCGGCGGAACCGGCGGAACCGATCGCTATCACCGGGATCGGCCCCATGCTCCCCGGTGCCTTCGCCGTCCCCCCTTTCTGGAACAACCTGCGCACTGGCAGCTCGCAGCTGGGCCGGATCGACCTGGGGGAAGGCCTGGGCGTGTGCGTGGGGGCACAGCTGGGCCCCTTTGAGGTTCAGGAGGTGTTGCCTGGCCTGTCCGCGCGGCATGCGGCGAAGTACAGCAGGGAGATCCTGGCCACGATGGCGTCGATCAAGTCTGCGTGGCAGGACACTGGTCTGGATGAGGCGGGCATCGACCCGCGGCGGGTGTCCATCATCCTGTCAAGTTCGCGTGGATTGCCTTGGCGTTCGCGCCATGCGTGTAACCGTGCCGACGGAACGAGCGGGATGCTGGGCAGCCTCACGGCTTCGCCCACTAACTTGACTGCCATCTATCTTGGCGCGCAGGGCCTTATGACGACCATCAGCGCCGCCTGCGTTGGCGGCCATCACGCCCTCGGCGTGGCATTGCGGGAACTGCGGGCTGGCAGCAGTGACGCGGTGCTCGTCGGGGGATATGACTTCCCGCTCGTGCCAGACGTGATGGGGGTGTTCCAGGAGCTCGGGCTGCTGTCCCGCGAGCGTGACCAACCTGGGCGTGCGGTGCGGCCGTACAACCGGGACCGTGACGGCACGGCGCTCGGCGAGGGTGCGATCACACTGTGTCTGGAGCGGGTATCGACTGTTCGCGCCCGTGGTGCCCGCGTATACGCGCACATTCTGGACCACCAGGCGCTGAACGAAGCCGGTCACGCCACCCGGATGGACCTTTCCGGGAGGATGACGGCGGACCTGCTGATCAGGGCGGTGACGGAGGTGGGGCGTTCGGTTGACGAGATCGGGTACGTCTGCGGACACGGCACCGCCACCCGTGCCAATGATCTGGCAGAGTGCCAGGCGCTGAAGGCGCTGTACCCGCACCGGCGGGCGGAGGAGTTGCCGCCGCTGGGGTCGAACAAGCCGATCTACGGCCACACCCTCGGTGCCGCAGGGATCATCAATGTGGCCGCCACGGCCCTGATGCTGCACCACCAGAGCCTCGCACCCACGATCAACATCTCTGACGTCGACCCGGACTGCGCCCAGGATCACGTCGCTGACGGCCCCCGGCCGGCGACGCTCGACCTGGCGGTGTCTCTGGCGTTCGCGATCGGCAGCCAGACATCCGTGGTGATACTCGGGGCGTCGGCATGAGTAATCCGGTCGTGGCCCGGTCGGTGGACGAGCTGGTCGCCCAGCACGTTCGGCCCGGCATGCATCTGCACTTCGCAGTGACAATGGCGCGGCCGAACGCGTTGATCAACGCGGTCGCCCGCGCGTTCTACGGCACCGGCGCCCTGACGGTCAGCATGGCTTCGGTGCACTCCAGTGCTCATGCCCTCGCCTTGTCGGGTGCGGTGCAGAAAATGATCACGTGTTTCCTCGGCGAGACGTACCCGACGCCGCGGCCGTGTCCGCTGTACCGGGACATTCTCACCGGCACGCCGTACGAGCTCGAACTGTGGTCTCTACTCACCTTCGTGCAGCGGCTGATGGCAGGGGCCACGGGGCAACCCAGCGCGGCTACGTCATCCCTGCTGGGTACCCATCTGGCCGACGGTAAGAACGACACCCTCACCGTGGTGCGCGACCCGTGGTCACTGTCCGGGCGCCCGACGGCGCTGTTGCGGCCGTTGCGCCCCGACATCACCGTCGTTCATGGAGTATGCGCGGACCGGCGCGGCAATGTGGTGCTTCTCCCGCCGCACGGTGAGGGGGCTTGGGCCGCGTTCGCGGCCAAGAAGGGCGTCATCGCGTCCGTCGAACGGATCGTCGAGGAAGACGTGATCGCCTGGAGCTCGGAGCGGGTGCTCATCCCCGGGCAGCGGGTGATCGGGCTGTGCGAGTCGCCCCACGGCGCACATCCACAATCCCTCCGTACCGATTCGCTCGGCAAGGTCCATGGCTACCTCGACGATTACCAGTTCCTGGCCGACACCGCCGACGCCTGCCGCGACCCACACACCGCACGCGCCTGGTTCCGCGAATGGGTTGACCTACCCGGTGGGCACGCCGAATACCTCGAGCGGCTGGGCGGGAAGCGGCTGGTGGGGCTGGCGCTCGACACTCCACCACCCCGGCGGGCCCCGGACACCGCATTGCCGGTGGAGCCGACCCGCTCCGAAACCTTGATCATTCTCGGGGTGAGGGCCGTCATGCGTGAGGTTCGGACGCACGGCTACGACACCGTGCTCGCCGGGATCGGCGCATCCCACATGGCAGCGTGGCTCGCCGCGGAGCAACTCCGGCTCGACGGCGTGGACGTCGCCCTCGTCGCCGAACTCGGGTTCTACGGCGTGACGCCCTGCCACGGGGACGTCTTCCTGTTCAGCCAACGGCACACCAGGGGAGCCCAGCAACTGGCCGGGATTCCCGAGGCTCTCGGCGGTCTCGTCGCCAGCAACGAGCGCTGCCTCGGTGTGCTGGCCGCCGCCGAAATCGACACCCACGGCAATATCAACACCAGCGTGCTGCCTGACGGGCGGTGGATCACCGGGTCCGGCGGCGCGCATGACATCGCCGCCTCCGCTGACTGCGTCGTCGTGGCCCCCGCCGACCCGCGTCGCTACGTGCGGCGCGTCGCGGCCGTGACCAGCCCCGGCCACCGGGTACGGACGGTGGTCAGCGAATTCGGAGCGTTCCGCCGGGAGCACGCCGATGACCCGTTCCGCCTGACCACCTTCCTTTCCCGCGAGGGAGGACCCGCCACGCCCGGCGACGCTGTCACGACCGGCACCGACTGGCAGGTCGACTACAGCGAAACCGTTGCCGAGGAACCGATTACCAACAAAGAGCTTGCGCTGCTGCGCAGCCTCGACCCGGAAGGACACTACCGGTGACCGAACGACACAATGGCACCGTAATGCAGCCCGGCGTCCAGTTGACGGGCCTGGGGCATTACTTTCCCGGACAGCCGGTGACCAACGCGTTCTTTGAGCAGATTCCCGAACTCGGCATCGATGACGCCTGGATCGTCGAGCACACTGGCGTCCGGACCCGGCACTGGCCCGAATCAGACGACGAGCGCCCGGTCGAGATGGGTGTGGCCGCCGCGCGGAAGGCCCTCGACCACGCCGGGATCACGGCCGGCGACGTCGATCTGCTCATCGGCACCACGTCGACGACCCGGGCGCGGGTGAACCCGTCCTCCGCCACCAACCGCTACCCCGATATCTCGCTGCCGGTGCAGAACCTGCTCGGCGCCCGGAACGCGGCGTGTTTCGACATCACCGCGACCGCCTGCGCTGGTTTTCTCTACACCAGCACCGTCGCCCGTACCTTGCTGCACCTGCTGGGGAAGCGTACGGCGCTGATCGTCGCGGCGGAGAACCCGAAACCGATCCTCAATTTCAAGTACCGCTATTCCGCGTTGTTCGGGGCGGGTGCGGCGGCCGCGGTGTGGAGCCGGGTCGACCGTGGCCCATCCGGCCTGGTGGACACCGTGGTGAAATCCGACGGCCGGCACTTCGACGCCTTCGACATCGACGACGAGGACAAGATCCTGATGCGGGGTGGGCAGATTGGTGAGCTGGGCCCGCGCCTGCTGATCGACGCCGCCCAGACCCTGCTCAGGCAGAACGACCTCGAGCTCGGGCAGATCGATTGGATCATCCCGCACCAGGGCAACCTGAACATGATCAACGAGGTGTCGGCGGCGCTGGGGATCCCTCGCGAGCGGTTGCTGCTCAACATCGACCGCCGAGGCAACACCTCCAGCGTGAGTATCCCCAGCTGCCTGTCCGAACACGTGCACAGCGGGAAGATCAAGCCGGGTAACCTGATCATCGCGCTCGGCATCGGACGCGGCTTGAACTGGGGTGCGATGCTGTTCCGCTACCGGTAGCTCAGTCCCAGTTACCGGTAGTTTGTTGGATCAAGGCTGCGTGGATATGCCCTCACTGGCTGTCTGCTGGAGGGAGCCGGTGAGGGTCTGTTGCGTTATGGGAAAGCAAGACATGATGGACCCTGCCTGAATGTTGATCAGACAGCCAGGGTGAGCTCGGTGAAGGCAGCCGACACCCGCAGCCGCGGGTCGGCATGATCGCGCCACCTCCTGCTGCAGAGAGAGTGTTTATATCATGATCAATAACATTGTTTCGTGGAATTTACTTAAAATTCAAGACGATTCACAATTCTTGGTGAGCGTCTATTAATTTCTGATCTTTCGTTGGCCAATGATGCCGTATGCTTACGGCAGGAGAAGGTGAAAAAGTGGATCAGGCCATGCGCGCACGTCCGAGCAAGGATTCGGGTGACCGGACGCGGGATGCTGGAGGAAGTACCTCCATTGCGGTGATTGGGGCCTCGTGTCGCCTTCCTAGTGGCGTTGGTTCCGCGGCGTCGTTGTGGGATTTTCTCCGCGACGGTCGCGATGCGATCACCGATGTGCCGTCAGAGCGATGGAGTGAGAAGTCACTGACAGCGTTGCAGGCAGAGACCGGGAGGACTGGGCACACGCACGTCGCATCCTGCCCGCCTGCTGCACCACCGTCGAGTTACACAACGCGTCCCACGACGTGCACCGTAGCCAGTTCAACCCGTTCATCCAGGCCGTTCGTGAATTCACAGAGAGTTGACGTAGGTGACATTTTTAGGATCAATATGCGAGAATTTCCATTGGCCCCTGTCCAACCTGGGAATGGCCTCCGGCGGTGCAGGAGCCATGATCGCGCCGCCTTCGGGCCCTGGCATCTCCTCGCTGAAAGGGAAGGTCTGTCATGACTCCTCCCGTGCAGACGCCTGCGCAGACGCAGGCGATGATTGACGAGGTCCTCTCGGCCTACCCGCCCAAGGTCGCGAAGGCCCGGGCCAAGCACATCAAGCCCAACGACCCTGAGGGGTCGAAGGGGTGCGAGGTCAAGTCCAATATCAAGTCGCGCCCCGGTGTGATGACGATCCGTGGTTGCGCCTACGCCGGTTCCAAGGGTGTGGTGTGGGGTCCGATCAAGGATATGGTCCACATCAGCCACGGCCCGGTCGGTTGTGGCCAGTACTCGTGGGCGTCCCGGCGTAACTACTCGCGTGGTACCTGCGGCGTCGACAACTTCGTCACGTTCCAGTTCACCAGCGACTTCCAGGAACGCGACATCGTCTTCGGCGGTGACAAGAAGCTCGCCGCGACGTGCAAGGAGATCGCCGAGCTGTTCCCGCTGGCCAAGGGCATCTCGATCCAGTCCGAGTGCCCGATCGGGCTGATCGGTGACGACATCGACGCGGTGGCCCGCGCGACGTCGAAGGAACTGGACATGCCGGTCGTCCCGGTGAAGTGCGAGGGATTCCGCGGCGTCAGCCAGTCGTTGGGCCACCACGTCGCCAACGACGCCATCCGGGACATCGTGCTCGGCACCCGGGAGACCACCAAGCAGACGCCGTACGACGTCGCCCTGATCGGTGACTACAACATCGGCGGCGACGCGTGGGCGTCGCGGCGGATCCTGGAGAACATGGGCCTGCGGGTGGTCGCTCAGTGGTCCGGGGACGGCACCCTCAACGAGCTGTGCAGCAGCCATCACGTCAAGCTGAACCTGATCCACTGCTATCGGTCGATGAACTACATCTGCACCACAATGGAGGAGCGCTTCGGCACTCCGTGGATGGAGTTCAACTTCTTCGGCCCAACCAAGATCGTCGAGTCAATGCGGAAGATCGCCTCCTATTTCGATGACGCGATCAAGGAGAAGACCGAAGCGGCGATCAAGAGCTACCAGCCGTTCTTCGACCAGGTGATCAACGAGTACCGGCCGCGGCTGGAGAGCAAGCGGGTGATGCTCCTCGTCGGTGCTCTGCGCCCCCGGCACACCATCGGCGCCTACGAGGATCTCGGCATGGAGATCATCGGTATTGGCTGCGAGTTCGCCCACAAGGACGACTACACCCGTACCAGCCTCGAGCTCGGCGAGGGTGTCGTGCTCTACGACGATCCCACCGCCTACGAGCTGGAGGAGTTCGCCCGCCGTCTCAAGCCGGACCTGATGGGTGCCGGCGTCAAGGAGAAGTACGTCTTCCACAAGATGGCGCTTCCGTTCCGCCAGATGCACTCCTGGGACTACTCCGGTCCGTACCACGGGGTGGACGGCTTCGCCGTGTTCGCCCGGGACATGGACATCGCCATCAACAGCCCGACCTGGAACCCGTTCCAGGCCCCCTGGTCGAACGCCGCGTGATTGCCGGCCTCACGGCGGGTTGGGTAGGCCTCGCGTCGAGGTGCCCGCCTGAGACGGGTCCTTTTACGTGTGGCCCCCCGCCGAACCGGACGTGCCCGATTTCCAGGCATCTGGCTCTCCAGTGATCTACTGTGTGAGCGTCTTGCGTGGCGCTTTCCAGTGGATTGTGTCATGGCAGTTACGGCAGACGATCAGGGTCTTTCTTCGCCGTTTCGCCATGACGTTCACCCAGCCGGGCTGTGGTCCGGGTTTCGCGAGTTCTGCCAGGCGGGCGACGTGGTGAACCCTCAATGTCACTTAACCTAGTTTGATCAAGCTGCGACCTGGGGTTTTGTTGGGTTGGCGAGTCTGATGGTGGATGCGGCGGGGTGGTGGGTGCCGTGCTGGCCGGGTTTCTTGACGGGGTAATGATTGTGGGCTCTCCGCCTGGCCGAGGCGACGCGCGCCCTTCGGGACGATCCGCGGCTTGAACTCGCCATTCCGGTCCCGCGGCACGGTGATCTTCACGGGGCCGGTGGTCGTGTGCACGGTTTTCGTGCCGTGGCCGTTGCGCGAGTTTCCCGACCCGTTCCCCGAGGAATCCCCGCGCTCATAGCCGAGATGATCCGACATTTCTGTTTCCAGGGCACGTTCGAGCACCGCTTTGGTCATCCGGGCCGGCAGCCCGTCCACACCATCAATCGGCGTTCCTGAAGCCTCCGCGTCCGCCAGCAGCCGATCGATCGCCTCCGGCTGCAGCACCTCCGCCAGCCGCGCCGCTGCGTCTACGTCAACCGCCGAACCAGCCTTCGTGCCGTTCAACGAGGGTCCTTTCCGACCGAACCAGGTTCATCCCGACCTGATCCATCCAAACCCATCCGTCCTTACACGAACCATCTGACACCCCCCGCTCAGCAGAAGATCGTCGAGAACGCCCGTCGCCGACGAGCAGAGTCCCAGTGGATAATTATCATTATCCACTGGGACCGGCTAGGATCTCAGTGGATAATGCGGCCCAGGCGGGGGCGACCCGCCGGCCGCGACTCAGCGGATAAGAAGGAGCCTGCCGATGACGACGATCCCGGACCTCTCCGACTACGCCGTGAGCACCCCGGAGGACATGGAGTGGTACCTCTCTGATCATCCGTGGGCGGCCGCCGAACGGGCCCGCCGCCGTGCCGCGATCTGCGCGCGGGAGCTGGAGCGGGCAGCGACGGTGACCGGCTGGAGCGAGCGCACCCGGCGGGCCGACGCCACCGGCGAACTCGTCGACCGGCCCGCCGGGTGGCGCGACAGTCTGGTCGGGCTGGCCGAGTCCATGGAATCCGTCGCCGCGGACAACCAACGACACGTCCGCGCGGAGACGGCCCTATCCGACGCCGCGTGGGTCGCCCGTGAGCGCCGCCGGCTGGAGACCCACCGCCAGGCCGCCGGCGACCGGGACTACACCTACCCGGCCCACCTGATCGGGCCGGGCGCGGCCGCCTACCCGCCGCCGGATCTCCAAGGCGATCATCGACGAGCTGGCCACGATCCAGCTCGGCTACGAGCGCGGCACGACAGCGTCGGCGAGATGTTCGGCCAGATGCGGCGCGCCTGGGACGCCGGCGACGCCGTGATCGACGCACTGGAGGGCCTGCGCCCCGCGACGCCGACGGACGACGGCGCGACGCCGTGACCGCACCGGTCGTCCCCCTGCACCTCGACACCGACCTCTCGACGGTCGCCGACCGTGCGCTAACGGCGACCGGCCGCTACCTCGACCGGTGCAAACTCGCCGCCAACACCGTCACGGCCTACCGGCGCCAGTGCGCCGCCTACACGGCCTGGCTCGCCGCGCACACCGACGCGCACCCCGACGCCTTCGCCGACGTCGTCGGCGCCGAGGCTGCGGTCACCGCCTGGCGCCGCCACCTGCTGCGCACCACCAGAGCCAGCCCGGCCACGGTCAACCAGGCCCTGGCCGCCGTCAGCCTGATGTACGAGCACGGCCCGCAGCTGCGGATCCAGGTCAAGCGGGCCCGGGTACCGCGCCCGGGCGAGCCCGACGCGCTCACGCCCGCCGAGCAGGGCGCGGTCGAACGCGCGGCCGCCCGCCGCGGCCCCCGCGACGCCGCGATCATCGCCGTGCTCTTCGGCGCCGGCGCCCGGGCCGAGGAATGCGCCCGCCTCGACGTCGACGACGTTGCGATCACGTCGCGGACCGGCCAGGTCCGGCTGTACGGCAAGGGCGACGAGGTCCGGGTCGTGCCGCTGCCGGCTACCGCGCGGGTGAGGATCTCCGCCTGGCTGCTGAAACGCGGCAACGCCCCGGGCCCGCTGTGGACCGGACAGCGCGGCCGGCTGTCGACCTCCGGGATCACGCAGGTCGTCCTCGCCGTCGGCGCCGCCGCGCATCTCCCCGGCCTCCGCCCACACCGGCTCCGCCACACCTACGCCACCCGGCTCCGCCAAGGCGGCGCCGACCCCGCCCAGGTCCAGGCCCTCCTCGGGCACGGCGCGCTCGAGTCGACCGCACGCTACTTCCGCGCCGGCACCGCCGAGGTGGCCGCCGTCGTCGAGCAGATCTTCGAGTAGCGGCCCCGCTCCCTCGCCGGACAGCGAGGCCGGTGCCAGCACGGGTGTGTAGGGGGATTGACATCCACTGGCTGCTCGGTGACCCGAATGACGCTGGCCGCCGAGTGCGGCGGATGGTAGGGCGATATCACGGTATTACTCTGAAGGATTGTGGGCGGGTTTGTGCTGGTAAGGGTCGTGGTCGTCGGTATTCGGCGACCACCCGCACATGCTCGTTGACCGGGCGCGGGTAGCCGCGGCGCTGCCCGGCTACGAGCTGGGCGACCAGATCGGCGCGGGCGCCTTCGGGCTGGTGCTGGCCGGCTGGCACCGCCGCCTGCAGCGCGACGTCGCGATCAAGGTGCTGGCTACGGCGCAGGAGGGAGCGCGTGTCCGTTTCCAAACCGAGGCACGGATCCTCGCCGGGATGGACCATCCCCATCTTGTCCGGGTCCACGACTATGCCGAGACCGACAGCCTCTATCTGATCGTCATGGAGATGTTGGCCGGCGGGACCCTCACCCGCCGGCGGGCGGGCATGACGGCGCAGGAGTCCTGCGCGGTCGGCCTGGCCGTCGCCGAGGCACTCGCCTACACGCATGCCCGGCGGGTACTGCACCGCGACATCAAACCGGACAACATTCTGTTCGACGCCACCGGCTTGCTGAAGGTGACCGACTTCGGGATCGCGAAACTGTTCGCCGGAGCGGCGGCCAGCGCAAGCGCGATCATGGGGACGCCGAAGTACATGCCCCCCGAACAGCTCACCGGTGGCCGGTTGGGACCGGCCGCCGACCTGTACGCCCTCGGGGTGCTTTTGTACGAGCTGCTCGCCGGGGTGGCGCCGTTCGACCCGACCCTGCCCCCGCACGCCCTGTACCACCACCATCTGCACACCCCGCCCCCACCGCTGCCGGGGGTACCCGCGCCGGTAGCCACGGTCATCCTGCGGGCCCTGGCCAAGGATCCGGCGGCGCGGTATCCCTCGGCGCGGGCATTCGCGCTCGCTCTCGCCGGCGCCGCGGCCCGCGGCTACGGGCCGGGATGGGTGGCGCAGTCCGGGATCCCGGTGTGTCTCGCCGATGAGGTCCACGCCGCCAGCGAACGGCCCGCTGACCCGGTGGCGAAGGAGCCGCTGGTGACCGTCCACGTACCACTGCCGGGGGCGATCCCTCCGGCCCTCGACAATGCTCCCGACAGCGGCGAACCATCTGCACACCAGGCGGGAAGGCAACCGTCGGACGGGGGATCCCCCGCTCCCGCCTC
>NZ_CAAAFR010000127.1:0-28803 GCF_900634745.1 Protofrankia symbiont of Coriaria ruscifolia | reverse complement strand
CGGGGATCGTGGTCCCGGGGTGGGACGATGCCGTGATGAACGGTCGGGGGGAGGAGCTCGGCGTCCCGTACACGGATGGAGCACCCTACGCGCAGGGCGGCGCCCAGACGGATGGAGCCTCCCGTGAGGATGGGAGCGCCTCGCCGCGGTTACCGGCCGGGGTACGGCCGATGCCGGGGGATCCGCAGTACATCGGCGCGTACCGGGTGTTGGGCCGCCTGGGTGAGGGCGGCATGGGGGTGGTCCATCTCGGGCAGGCGCCCGACGGTCGGCTGGTCGCGGTGAAGGTGGTGGCCTCCCGTTACGCCCGGGACGAGGAGTTCCTGCTCCGCTTCCGTCACGAGGGTGAGCATGCCCGCCGGGTGCCCCGGTTCTGCACCGCGGAGGTTCTCGACGTCGACGTCACCGCGCAGCCGCCGTACTTGGTGACCGAGTACATCGACGGCCCCACACTGACCGAGGCAGTCCGCTCCGGCGGTCCGTTGCGCAAGGCCGAGCTCGACCAGCTCGCGGTCGCGATGGCCACCGCACTGTCCGCGATCCACGGGGTGGGGCTCGTCCACCGTGACCTCAAGCCGGGCAACGTCCTGCTGTCCCGGATGGGCCCCCGGGTGATCGATTTCGGGATCGCCCGGTCGCTGGAGACGCCCGCCGGACTGACGGCGACCGGCATGGTGCTGGGAACCGGCAGTTACATGGCACCCGAGCAGCACACGGGCGACGGCGTGACTCCGGCTTCGGACGTGTTCGCCTGGGGCGGGGTGATGGCCTTCGCGGCCAGCGGTCGCGCTCCGTTCGGTAACGGCCCGCCGCACACGATCGCCTATCGCGTGGTGCACGGCGAACCGGACGTGGTGCCGCTGGATCCGCCTCTGCGCGACGCGGTGTCCGCGGCCTTGCGCAAGGATCCGGCCCAGCGGCCCACCGTGGGGCAGCTCCTGCAGCTACTGGGAGTGCCGGGCGGCGGCATGCCCGTCCACCAGCGACCGGTCGTCACACCCGCGCCATCTCCTCACGGCGTTCTCGGTGTGCCACCCTTCGGCGCGCCGTGGCCGGCGCACCCACCTGCGGCACCGACACCGGCAGCCCGTGCGGAGCCGGCGGGCGCGCGTCGGTGGCCGTCCGCGCTCGTCGCACTCGCCGCGGTCGTGGTTGTCGCGCTGGTCGTCAGCGTGGGGGTGCTCCTTGCCGGCGCCGGTTCGGATGAGCCCGGTGGTTCCGGCCTGGCCGCCGCGACCACGGTGACCACGACAACCAGGGCGGGTGCTCCGAAGGCGGCGAACCCGGCGAACCCGGCGAACCCCGGGAACCCGGTGGACACCGTGCCGAGTGGGTCGCCGAGCCTGTCCGCCGGTCCCCTTGACGGCCACTGGATCGGCACCTGGGGCACCGGCGACCGTGACCACTTCGTGGTGGTGGACGGCACGAACTTCAGGATGATCTACGATCTCGACAGCGGGCGGGTAGCCGGCACACTACGTGACGGCGTGGTCGACGGCCGCTGGGCCGAGGGGCCGCTGGGTGCCCCACCGGTCCGCTCCGGCTGGGTACGGTTCCAGGTCGTCCGGAACGGCACCACGGTCGGTCTCGACGGGTTCTGGGGTACCGACCCCGGTGTCACGTCCGGCACCTGGCAGATCCGGCGCGTCGACGGCACGTTCACCCGGGAGGCCGGCGTCCGGTTCGCGCGCAGGGGGAGTTTCCCGGCCCCGCCGTCATGACGGACACCCACACCGGTCGGACCCTGCCAGGTCAGACAGTTGCCGGTCGTCACGGCTGCCTGCCGTCATGACCGGACGCGGGGGTGCCTGGATGCGCTGAACCTGGCCGTGCAGGTGGCACATGCCGTCATGATCGGACGCGGGGCGCCTGGTTTCTGCTGACCGTGTCGATGATCTGCGCGGTGGGGCCGACCACGAGCACCTCGTCACCGGGCCGCAGCCGGGTGTGGCGGGTCGGCCGGTAGTTCGGGGAGCGGTCGGCCGTGCCGTCGTGCTCAGAGGACGTGGCGACCGCGAGCATCCGGGTGCCGGTCGACAGCTCCTGCAGGGTCGGGCCGTCCAGGCCACCGCCGGCGGCCACGGTGATCCGGGCGACCAGGAAGGGCGCGCGGTCGATGTAGAAGGTACTGACGACTTCGTAGTCGAGGGCGGCGCCGACGAACCACGGTGTGGCCAGGGCGGACGCGCTGCGGGCGGTGTGGATGGCGAACCTGCGCTCGGCCTCGTCGGCGAGGGTGGTGTCGAAGATGCGCAGCACCACCCGCAGCCCCGGCTCGCCTACGGCACCGGCATTGGCTCCGGAACCGGTTTCGGCGCTGGTTCCCGGTCCGCCGGTTCCGGTCGGGACGGGCGGGCGGCGCCGCCGGTGGCCCCGTCGCCGGCGTTCGGAGCGAAGATCGTTGAATGCCTCCCGGGCGGACAGGACGGTCTCCAGGTTTGCCACGTCGTCGCTGGTCAGCGCGGCAAGCGTGGTCGCCCGGGCGAGGCCGGCCTCCATCAGGGTCGCGCGGACCGTTGCGTCACCGAACACGACCGGCACCTTGAGGTCCCGGATGACCGAGAGAAAGCGGTTGTTCTCGTCCCGTTCGACGATCACGACGTCCCGCCCGGCGGCGAGCAGGCCCTCCACGGTCGCGAGCCCGACCGAACCGAGCCCGCAGACGATGACGTGACCACGCGCGGTGGTGGCGCGTCCCCGGCCGATCGCCCGCTCCAGCCGGCGGCTGATAATCACGTTGGTGATGAACGCGTACACGACCGCGATGGACAACGCTCCGACCAGGATCAGGGCGATACCGAACGCCTGTAGCCAGTTTTCCGCGGCGCCGAAGTTGAAGTCACCGTAGCCGACAGTGACCATAGTGGTCACGGTCAGGTAGAGCGCGTCGAGAGGGCCGAAGTCAACCGGTGCGGTGGGGTCGTTGTCGGCGTAGGTCAGGGAGAGCACCAGCGTGCCGAGGGTCATGATGATCAGTACGGCGCCGAAGGCGATCCGGAACGGGCGGTCGAACTCGGCGGCCGTGGTCACGGCGACGTCCCGTATCCAGGCGTGCGGGCGGCGACGCCTGCCGCAGCCCGTCAGCGGGCCGGCGTGGCGCACCGACAGGTCCGCCAGCGCATTGGCGTCGTCGGCGCTGACCACCCGCACACCGTTGTCGGCGAAGTCCTCCAGCCTGCCCAGCAGAGCGAGGTGGTCGCCGGCCGCGACCAGGGTGTCACGGTTCGGGCACACCTCGGCCAGCCGTTCCCCCGGCCGGCGCAGCGCCACCGGGGTCAGGTTGCCGAAGATCTGCCGGAACGCTCCGGACGAGCCGACCGGGACGTCCACCACGGCGAAGACCTCGCCGCCGAGGCGGAAGGCATGCTGGATGTCGGACCTGATGCACGCCTCGACGAAACTGTGACCGGCCTTCTCCGCCAGGTTCAGCACCCGGGTGGTGGGCAGGGCCGCGGAGAGCTGCTCGCCGAGCTGGGTGTTGGCGACCCGGACGACCAGCCGCACCTCGGGCGCGATCTCGGTGGCGACCAGGGCCGTCTCAAGATTGTCCAGGTCGGTGTCGTGGCAGGCGATCAGCGCGGCCGCGTCCCTGACCGACGCCTGGAGCAGTGCCTCACCCGTGTGCGTGGAGTCCGCCAGGACCGGAACCCCCCACCGTTGGAGACGGCGGCGCAGCGCGGTGACGTCCCGTCCCTCGACGACGACGACCGGCACCCCGGCCGCATGCAGCTGTTCGGCGATCCGGTACCCCAGGTTGGTCAACCCGCAGACGACGACATGACCGGACATGTGACCGGACAGGACTGCCACCGCACCTCCATCCGCATGTTCGATCCGGCCACTCTGCAGGCATTATCTCGTCCCTCGCCGTCTGCTCCCCTGCCCCGGCTCCGGTTCCGGCACACGCGCAGGAGCGCCATAGGGACCTGGGCCGCCGGCAGCGCGGAAAAACATCATCGCGTTACCTTGGCTCGCTGGTGCGGTGACCACATACCTTCACCGGGTTTCCCGGCAGCGCTGTGATCGTTGTGGTTCTGACGCTGCTGGAACAACCTCCAGGTCACAAGAATCATGCCGCCCGAACCCGGCCGACATGGGTGGTCACCGTATTAGCCGCCGTGGGCGGCTGGAGGGCCTTCGACCGTACCGGCGAAGCCGGCGGCCAGCTCCCGCATCGCGGCGTCCAGCAGTTCTGTGAGCTCCAGGTCTTCGTGGCGCAGCCATTGTTCGTAGGCCGCGATCGCCACGCCCAGGGTGGCGTACGCGATCGCCTGCGGGGCCAGGGACTGTTCGGCCTGGCCGATACGGTTGCCGACGAACTCGGCGAGGACCTGCCGCCACGCGACGTAGCGCAGGGTCGAGTGCGCCTGCAGAGCAGGTGTGTGCAGGATGAGCTGCATCCGCCGGCGGTGCCAGGGGGCCTCGGCAGGGTCGACCCGGTTGAAGTCGATCAGTGCCTGGCGGACCGCATCCATCAGCGGGACGGTGGGCGGGTAGGTTTGCAGGTTCGCGTGCAGTCGGGTCAGCTCCTCGTCGAAGCCTCCCCAGACAATGTCGTTCTTGGACGGGAAGTAGCGGAAGAACGTCCGCCGTCCGATGCCCGCGGCGCGGGCGATGTCGTCGACGGTCGTCTTGTCGAAGCCGCGTTCGGCGAAGAGCTCGAACGCGAGGTGTTCCAGCTCGGCACGGGTGGTGATGGGGTTGCGGCCACCCCGACCACCGGATGCGCCGGATGCGCCGGGCAGGCCGTCTCTTCGCTGGTTCCGCATTGCCTCTTCCATTTGGCATTGGGTGCCAATATTGTGCGTGGTTATGCATGCCGGCGGTCACAGCGGCTCAGTTGTCGAACAGGAGCATTCCATGTCGCGGGGATGCCCGCGGCAGTCAGTGGTTGGCGCGTATCGGGTGCGCGTCCAGAAGGTGCCGGATGCCGATCGTGTCTGATCGGCTACCCGGCTGCCTCCACGGGCACGGTTACCGGCCGCGGGAAGGACAGTGACCGCGGCAGCGGCAGCGGCAGCGGCAGCGGCAGCGGCCGGGGACGCGGCGGCGGCCGGAGGAGCAGCGGCGAGCCCAGCAGCGCCGGCCACCGGCCGGGTGGCGGTGGTGACCGGGGCGGCCCGCGGCATCGGCGCGGCCGTGGTGAACCAGCTGGCCGCGCAAGGGTGGCGGGTCGTCGCGGTGGATGTGTGCGCCGACCTGCCCGGCGTGAACTACCCGCTGGGAACCAGGGAGCAACTGCGCGCGCTCGCGCAGCGGTGGCCCGGCTCCGTCCGCGACGTCGTCGCCGACGTGCGCCAGGTGCAGGCCCTGGCCGAGGCCGTCGAGCTGGCCGAGCGTGAGTTCGGGGGAGTGCACGCCGCGGTGGCCGCCGCCGCGGTGATGGCCGGCGGCCGTCCGCTGTGGGAGACCACGGACGCCGAATGGGACGTCCTGTTCGAGATCGGGGTGCGCGGGGTGCTGAACCTCGCCCGGACGGCCGTGCCCGCCCTGCTGCGCGGTGCGCAGCCGTGCTCCGGCCGGTTCGTCGCCCTGGCGTCGGCGGCTGCCCACCGCGGCCTGTGGCATCTGGCCGCCTACAACGCCGCGAAGCACGCCGTCGTAGGACTGGTGCGAGGGCTGGCGACGGACCTGCGGGGCACCGGCGTCACGGCCACCGCGGTGTCCCCGGGCTCGACCAGCACGGCCATGCTGGCGGCGACCGCGGCCCTCTACGATCTGCCGGACGTCGACGAGTTCGCCGGATACCAGCTTCTCGACCGTCTCCTGCGACCGGAGGAGATCGCCGCCACCGTGTGCTGGCTGTGCGGCGAGAGCTCGTCGGCGATCACCGGCACCGTGGTGCACGCCGACGGCGGGTTCACCGCATGACGGATTCCCGCATGACGGATTCCCGCAGTACGGACTCCTGCGTGACGGATCCCCGTAGCGCGGATCCTTGTGTGACGGACTCCGTGCTGCGCCTGGTCCTCGACCCCGGCACGCGCCGGTGGGCCGGGGGACGGGTGCTGCTCGGTGGCTCCCCGCTGCGGGTCCTGCGCCTGCCCGAGGCCGGCGCCCGGCTGGTCGAGAAGTGGATGCGCGGGCAGCCGGTCGGGGCTGATCCGGCGCAGCGCCGGCTGGCGGCCCGGCTGGTAACAGGGGGGATCGCCCATCCGGTCTACGAACGGCCCCGGCTGCGCCCGTCGGACGTCACGGTCGTCGTGCCCGTGCGTGATCACGCCGACGCCCTGGACACGCTGCTCGGCGCGGTGGGGGAAGTGGCGGAGGTGATCGTCGTGGACGACGGATCCGTAACACCCCTGCCCCAGGCGGCGGTCCGTCACCGGCTGCCCCGGGGCCCCGCCGCCGCGCGCAACACCGGCTGGCAGCGGGCGGGCACCGAGCTGGTGGCGTTCCTGGACGCCGACGTGAAGCCCGAGCCGGGCTGGCTGGAGCCGCTGCTGGCGCACTTCGACGCTCCTGACGTCGCCGCGGTGGCTCCCCGGGTGACCAGCCTGCCCGGACGGTCGCTGCTGGCCCGCTACGAGCAGACGCAGTCCTGTCTGGACCTCGGCGGCGCCGCGGCGCCGGTGCGACCGGCGAGCCGGGTGAGCTACGTCCCCTCGGCCGCGCTCGTGGTGCGCACCTCGGCCCTGCGGGAACTGCACGGTTTCGACGAGCGGATGCGCTTCGGCGAGGACGTGGACTTCGTGTGGCGGCTGGTGCGAGGGGGAGCACAGGTCCGCTACGAGCCCGCGTCGCGGGTCGGTCACGCTCCCCGCGGCCGGTGGACGGCGTGGCTGCGCCAGCGCTTCGACTACGGGACGTCGGCGGCGCCGCTGGCGGCCCGGCACGGCACCGCCGTCACACCGGTCAGGGTGTCGGTGTGGAGCGCGCTGTCGTGGGCGGCGGTGGCCGCCGGCCGGCCGCGGACCGGGCTCGCGGTCGCGGCCACCACGACGGTGTTGCTGCCGCGCAAGTTGGGCCGTCTCGGGGTGCCCGCCGGCGAGGCGCTGCGGGTGGCGGTCCTGGGTCATCTCGGCGCGGGCCGGTTGCTCGCCGACGCGGTGACCCGCACCTGGTGGCCGGTGGCCGTCCCGGTGCTGGCGAGCACCCGGCGGGGGAGGTGGCTGCTGGCGCTGGTGGTGGGGCGTCACCTGCACGGCTGGTACCGCAGGCGCCCACCGGTGGATCTGCCGCACTGGCTGGTGGTGCGGATACTCGACGATCTGGCCTACGGCGCCGGGGTCTGGTGGGGTGCCGTGCGCGGACACACGCTCACGCCGCTGCTGCCGGACCTGTCCGGCTGGCCCGGCCGGTCCAGGTCCAGGGTTCGCAGGCAACAACCGTGACCGTTTCGCATACCGTGGCCGTTTCGGACACCGTGGCCGCTTCGCGGCCCTGGCGACTGGCGGATCTCACCTGGCCCGAGGTGGCCGAGCGCGCCGCCGCCAGCGTCCTCGCCGTCCCGCTGGGCGCGACCGAGCAGCACGGGCCGCACCTGCCGTTCACAGTGGACACCGAACTCGCCGACGCGCTGTGCGAACGGCTTGCCCGTGCCCGCCCCTGGGTGGTGATGGCACCGGCGCTGCCCTACGGTTCCAGCGGCGAGCACAGTGGCT
The DNA here is from genome assembly GCF_900634745.1 of Protofrankia symbiont of Coriaria ruscifolia. NCBI lineage: Bacteria > Bacillati > Actinomycetota > Actinomycetes > Frankiales > Frankiaceae > Protofrankia > Protofrankia symbiont of Coriaria ruscifolia. Next base: position 21,199 of record NZ_CAAAFR010000127.1, on the reverse strand, counting down.
TCCCCGGCACCCTGTCGATCGGGCAGCAGGCCGTCGAACTGCTCCTGGTCGAGCTCGTCCGCTCGGCCGACGCCTTCGCCGGGGTGCTGCTGGTCTGCGGGCACGGCGGCAACGCCGTACCGCTGCGCCGCGCTGTCGCCCGGTTGCGGCACGAGGGCCGTCGTGTGCTCGCCTGGCTGCCCGGCGGACCCGCCGACGACGCTCACGCCGGCCGCACCGAGACCTCCGCGATGCTCGCCCTACGCGGGCAGGCGGTGAAGCTCGACCGCGGCGAGCCCGGGGTGACGCGCCCGCTGGGCGAACTCCTGCCCGTGCTCCGGGAGTCGGGCCTTCGCGCGGTCAGCCCCAACGGCGTCCTGGGCGATCCCACCGGTTCCTCCGCCCACACCGGAACGCAGATCCTGGATACCTGGGCCCGTGCGCTCATCACCGAGGCCGATCGGTGGCGGGACAGCCTCCCGTAAAACCACGAGCCGTCCGTGATATCGGTACTCATATGGCATCAGCGCAGCCGTTTCACGGGTCGGTGCTGGACGCGGTGCTGGAACGGATCACCTATGCCAACGAGGAGACGGGATACACCGTCGCCCGCGTGGACGCGGGGCGTTCCGGTGATCTGATCACGGTGGTGGGTGCGCTGCTGGGCGCGCAGCCGGGTGAGTCGCTGCGGATGCGGGGGCGGTGGGGCTCGCATCCACAGTATGGCAAGCAGTTCCACGTCGAGGACTACACGACCGTGCTCCCGGCGACGGTCCAGGGTATCCGGCGGTATCTCGGCTCCGGGCTGATCAAAGGTATCGGGCCGAAGCTCGCCGAACGTATCGTCGAGCATTTCGGTATCGACGCCCTGGACGTCATCGAGCAGCATCCCGAACGGCTGATCGAGGTCCCGAAACTCGGACCCAAACGGACGAAGGCGATCGCGGTGGCATGGGAGGAACAGAAGTCCATCAAAGAGGTGATGGTTTTCCTCCAGGGCGTCGGGGTGTCGACGTCGTTGGCGGTGCGGATCTACAAGCAGTACGCCGACCGTTCGATCGAGGTGGTGCGCACGGAACCATACCGGTTGGCGACCGACGTGTGGGGCATCGGTTTTCGTACCGCGGACACGATTGCCAAGGCCGTCGGGATTCCGCATGACAGCCCGCAGCGGATCAAGGCCGGGCTGGTGTTCACATTGTCGGAGTCCACCGGGGACGGGAACTGTTTCCTGCCCGAACAGCGGCTGATCGCCGAGGCGATCAAGATTCTGCAGGTCGACACCGGCGCCGTGATCGAATGTCTGGCCGAGCTCGTCGGCGAGGAGGGCGTCGTCCGTGAGGAGATCCCCGGGGAGGATCCGGACGCCCCCGTTGCCGCGATCTACCTGGTTCCCTTCCACCGCGCGGAGATTTCCCTGGCAGGTCAGCTCCTGCGGCTGTTGCGCACGCCCGCCGACCGGATGCCGGCGTTCGCTGGCGTCGACTGGGACAAGGCGCTGGCCTGGCTGCATGGGCGGACGCACACCGAACTCGCGCCCGCCCAGCAGGCCGCGGTGAAGCTGGCCCTGACCGAGAAGGTCGCCGTCCTCACCGGCGGGCCGGGGTGCGGCAAGAGTTTCACCGTACGCTCCGTCGTCACGCTCGCCCAGGCCAAGGGCGCGAAGATCGTGCTGGCCGCGCCCACCGGTCGCGCGGCCAAACGGCTCACCGAACTGACCGGGCACGACGCCTCCACCGTGCACCGGCTACTGGAGCTGCGCCCCGGTGGGGACGCCGCCTACGACCGCGATCGGCCTCTGGACGCCGACCTCGTCGTGGTCGACGAGGCGTCCATGCTCGATCTGCTGCTCGCCAACAAGCTCACCAAGGCTGTCGCGCCCGGGGCGCATCTGCTCCTGGTCGGCGATGTCGACCAGCTCCCGTCCGTCGGAGCCGGCGAGGTCCTGCGCGACCTGCTGGCGCAGGGGACGCCGGTCCCGCACGTGCGGCTGACCCAGGTCTTCCGCCAGGCACAGCAGTCCGGGGTGGTCACGAACGCGCACCGCATCAACACCGGCGACTACCCGCTGGTGCGCGGCCTGGCGGACTTCTTCTTTTTCTCCGCTGACGAGGCCGAGGACGCCGCGGCGATGACCGTGGACGTGGTGGCCCGGCGGATTCCCGCGAAGTTCGGGTTCGATCCGCGCCGGGACGTGCAGGTGCTCGCGCCGATGCACCGCGGCCCGGCCGGCGCCGGCGCGTTGAACACCCTGCTGCAGGACGCGCTCACCCCGGCGCGTCCCGACACGCTCGAACGCCGGGTCGGTGGCCGGATCTTCCGGGTCGGCGACAAGGTCACCCAGATCCGCAACAACTACGACAAGGGAGCCAGCGGCGTCTTCAACGGCACCCTCGGGGTGGTCACCGGCATCGACCTCGACGAGCAGAAGGTCACGGTGCGCACGGACGAGGACGAGGACATCGACTACGAGTTCACCGAACTGGACGAACTCGCCCACGCCTACGCCGTGACCATCCACCGTTCGCAGGGCAGCGAGTACCCGGCCGTGGTCATCCCGGTCACCACCAGCGCCTGGATGATGTTGCAGCGTAACCTTCTCTACACTGCGGTCACCCGGGCCCGCAAACTGGTGGTCCTGGTTGGCTCACGCAGAGCCATCGGCCAGGCCGTACACACGGTCAGTGGTGGGCGCCGTCACACCGCGCTCGACCACCGGCTACGGACGTTCACTCCCTGAGCCAGGACGTCCGCTCCCCGAGCCCGAGGCCGGCTCCCCGCGCCGGGCGCCCACTGCCGCAGCCGGCAGGTCGGGTCTTCCCGGGCCGGCAGGCCCGGGTCCTGCGGAGGGCTGGTCGATCTCCGGAAAGGTCGCGCAGACGGCACCGGTGGACGCGCTGTGTGAGCGCCCTTACTCTCGGTAGGGGGTCAGTCTGGACCGAAACGTTGTTGCCGCGAATGGGTCAGCGGCCCCGCCGGCCCCGGTCCCGGGGTTTTCCCGGCCCGTTCGGTGGAGGGGGACACCAACATGCACAGATCCTTGATTGTTGCCAAAATCACGCCCGGCGCTGAAAAGGATGTCGCACGAATTTTCGCGGAATCGGACGCGACCGGACTTCCGCGGATCGCCGGAGTCGCCCACCGTTCGCTCTATTCGCTCGGGGATCTCTATGTCCATCTTCTGGAAACGACCGGGGACGGCCGGCAGGCGGTGGACAACGCGCGTGGTCACGAGGAGTTCAAGCGCGTCAGCGACCGCCTGTCGCACCACATCCAGCCCTATCTGTCGACCTGGCGGTCACCGCAGGACGCGATAGCGCAGTGCTTCTACACCTATGAAACCGAGTCCGCCGGAGAGGCCGCGTGAGGGCCGCGGTCGCCGAGGCGAGCGCGGTTTCCTGGACCCGGTGCGGATCCTGCACCGCGCTCGTCTACGGCAAACGGCTGGCTCGCAACCTGTTCGTGTGCCCCGAATGCGGCCACCACGACCGGCTGACCGCATCCCAGCGGATCGAGCAGCTCCTCGACGCCGGAAGCTTCAAACCGCTGCTGGTCGAACCCGTGCACTTCGACATTCTCGGGTTCACCGACACCCGGCCGTACACCCAGCGCTGGGAGGCGGCGCGACAGGAGACCGATCTGGCCGAAGCGGTGCTGTGCGGCACCGGAGCCATCGGTGGCCACGGGCTCGTCGTGGCCGTGATGGACTTCCGTTTTCTGGGCGGCAGTCTCGGCTCGGCGGTCGGCGAGATGATCACGCTCGCGGTGGAACTCGCCGTGGACGAGGCGCTTCCCCTGCTCATCGTTTCCACCTCCGGCGGAGCCCGGATGCAGGAGGGCTGCCTGTCGTTGATGCAGATGGCCAAGACCGGTATTGCCATCGAACGGCACCGGGAACACGGCCTGCTGTCCATCAGTCTGGTGACCGACCCGACCTACGGCGGGGTGGCGGCGTCGTTCGCGACCAACACGGACGTGATCGTCGCCGAATCCGGCAGCCGGATGGGTTTTGCCGGGCCTCGGGTCATCCGGCAGACCATCGGGCAGGAACTGCCCGCCGAGTTCCAGAGCAGTGGTTTTCTGGCCAGCAAGGGCCAGGTCGACATCGTCGCCGACCGGACGGACCTGCGGACGGTGCTGACCCGGCTGCTCGCGGTCGGACGGCGGACGGACCGAGGAGTCGATCCGTCGATCGACTCCTCGGTCGACGGATCGGGCGACGGATTGGACGACGAGTCAATTGATCCGTCGACCGAACCGTCGACTGACCAACCGGTCGACCTTCCGGCGCTGGCCGTCTCCGGTGTCCTCATCACCGACCCGGAGCGACTGGTCCAGCGGGATCCGTGGGAGACCGTCCGGCTTGCCCGCGACAGCGCCCGCCCCACCGTCCGGGACTACCTCGCCCGGTCGTTCGACTCCTTCGTCGAGCTGCGCGGTGACCGGCTGTACGGGGACTGCAACGCCGTCGTGGCGGGCATCGCGGAAATCGACGGGCTCGCCGTGGCCGTGGTCGGCACCGAGAAGGGGCATTCGACCACGGATCTCGTCGCGCACAACTTCGGCATGCCCCAGCCCGAGGGCTACCGCAAGGCCATGCGGGTGATGTCGCTGGCGGCACGCCTCGGCCTGCCCGTGGTGACGTTGATCGACACCCCCGGCGCCTACCCCGGCCGGGAGGCCGAGGAGCGGGGGCAGGCGTCCGCGATCGCGCACGCTATCCAGCGGATGTCCGCGCTTTCCACGCCGGTCATCGCGGTGATCACCGGCGAGGGCGGCAGCGGTGGCGCGCTGGCGCTGGCCGTCGCCGACCGCGTCCTGGTAGCGGAGAACGGCGTGTTCTCTGTGATCAGCCCCGAGGCGTGCTCGTCGATCCTCTGGAACGACACGCAGGCCGCGGCCGAGGCCGCCCGCGCGCTCGGCCTGAACGCCCCGTGGCTGCTGCGGCTGGGCATCGTCGACGCCGTGGTACCCGAGCCGCTCGGCGGATCCCAGGCGGATCACCTCGCCGCCGGCAACCTGCTGCGCCAGGCGGTGCTCGAGGCCCTGCGGCCGCTGGTGTCGCTGCCGGCGGCCCAACTGATCCGTGCCCGCCGCTCGCGCTTCCGTCGCTTCGGCCAGGCGGCCGTTGCCGCCCCAACCCACATCGCGCCGCCGCAGCCGCGCGAACGACAAGAGGAGAAGGCCGTATGAGGCCGGCCAACGCGATCGACCAGCGCCAGCACGTCCTGCGCTCCCTGCACGAGCACGCGACCCGGTTGGCCGGGGAGCTGCCCGGCCAGCTCGGCCGTATCCGGGTCTGCTCCGGGGACGTCACCATCGAGGTCGAGTGGTCACAGCTGGCGTTCGGCGTGGATGCCGCGGCGCAGCTCGAACGGGTTGCCTCGCTCGTCCCGGCACTGCCTGCCGGAAACACGTCCACCGAAAGCGGATCCGTCGAGAAGACGGCTGCCGCGGGGGTGGCCACCGGAAACCCGGCCGACAGCAACGGCGCTGCTGTGAACGGTGCCGGCGGGGACACCGTGGATGCCGATGTGGCCATTGTTACGGCACCGATCGTCGGGACTTTCTATCATGCGCCCGAACCGGGGGCGGAGCCTTTTGTCGCGGTCGGCAACGTCATCGACGCGGGTGCGACGATCGGCATCATCGAGGCGATGAAGCTGCTGAACCCGGTGACCGCCGACATCGGTGGAACAGTGGCCCGGATCTGCGTCGGGAACGGGGAGGCGGTCGAGTTCGACCAGGTTCTCGTCGAGATCGCGCCGTAGCAGTAATCACATTTCACGCGGGGGGGTGAAGATTTGTTCCAGAAGGTTCTCATCGCGAACCGCGGCGAGATCGCATTGCGGGTGGCCAGGGCATGTCGCGAGCTCGGAATTCGGACCGTCGGCGTCTATTCGACGGCGGACGAGGATTCTCTCGTCCGCCGCTACACCGACGAGGCGGTGTGTATCGGGCCGCCACCGCCGCGGCGCAGCTACGCCAACGCGGCGGCCATCATCGAGGCGGCAAGAATGACGGAGGCGGACGCTGTCCACCCCGGCTACGGGTTTCTTTCCGAGGATCCCGACTTCGCGGAGATATGTGCCGACGCCGGCTTGGTCTTCATCGGTTCGCCGCCGGAGGTGATGGCTTCGCTGGGGGACAAGAGCGTGGCCCGGGCCCTGATGCGCCAGGCGGGCCTGCCCCTGCTCACCGGCAGCGCCGATGTCGCGCGCAGTATCGCCGACGCGCGTGACATCGCCGACGCCATCGGATATCCCGTCATCATCAAGGCCGTGGCCGGCGGCGGGGGCCGTGGTATGACGGTTGTCCGCTCGGCCGCGCAGCTCGCGGCGGCGTTCACCGACACGCGGGCGGCGGCACGGGCGGTGTTCGGTGACGACCGGATCTACGTCGAGCGCTTTCTCGAGCGGGCCCGCCATGTCGAGGTGCAGATCCTCTGTGACGCCCACGGCGGAGGCATCCACCTGGGCACCCGGGACTGCTCGGTACAGCGCCGCCACCAGAAGCTGGTGGAGGAGGCGCCCGCGCCCGAACTCGATCCCGACCGGGTGGCCGAGATGTGCCGGGACGCGGTGCGGGGCGCGCTTTCGGTCGGTTTCACCGGCCTCGGCACGGTCGAGTTCCTGGTCGACGAGGACCAGAACCACTATTTCATCGAAATCAACAGCCGTATCCAGGTGGAACATCCGGTCACCGAAATGGTGACGGGCTGCGACCTCGTCCACGAGCAGCTCCATGTCGCGGCCGGCACTGCGTTGCGACTGCGGCAGGAGGACGTCGTCATACGCGGCGTCGCCGTCGAGTGCCGGGTCAACACCGAGGATCCCGACCGGGGATTCGCACCGGCCGCGGGCCGGCTCGACCAGTTCACCCCACCGTCCGGTCCGTTCGTCCGGGTGGACACCCACGGTTTCCCCGGATATCGGGTCAGCCCGTACTACGACTCGTTGCTGGCCAAGGTGTCGGTCTGGGCGCCCAGCCGGGCCGAGGCCCTGAGCCGGGCCGAGCGCGCGCTCGGCGAGTTCGACGTCGGCGGGCCCGGCGTACGTACCACCATTCCTTTCATCAAACGCGTGTTGGCCGACACCGAGTTCCGTAAGGGCCAGTATTCGACCAGCCTGGTCGACCGTCTGTTCACGGACTCAGGAAAGGTACGGCGATGAGTGTTGAAGCCACCGGGAACACCCGGTCCGTCGTGACACCGACCACGATCTGCGAGATTCTCGTCGAGCGGGCCGGTGCGGATCCCGATGTTTTTCTCGGAAACGAGCATCTCTCCCTCACGGAGCTGCAGATCGACTCTTTGGCCGTCCTCGAGCTGCAGGCGGTGATAGTCGAGAGGTTCGGTGTGGAGATCCCCGACGAAGCCGTCACCATGACCGTGAGCGAAATTGCCGCCGTTGTGAACGAAAATCTGTGAACGAAAATCTCGAGGAGGTCTCGTAGGAGATGCCGGGACACACGCAGAACTCAGTGTTCATCGCTGCACCGTTCGACGTCGTCTGGGATGCGACGAACGACCTGGAGAACTGGCCCGACCTGTTCACGGAGTACGCCTCGGTGGAGATTCTCGAACGTGCGGGGGACACCGTCCGTTTCCGGCTGACCATGCATCCGGACGACAACGGGCGGATCTGGTCATGGGTCAGCCAGCGGACGGTCGACCGCGGCCTGCGTGAGGTGCGCGCGCACCGGGTCGAGCCCGGTCCGTTCCAGTACATGAACATCTACTGGTCGTACGAGGATGCCGGCGACGGCGTCCGGATGACGTGGGTGCAGGACTTTGCCATGCGTCCGGACGCGCCGGTCGACGACGAGGCGATGACCGCCCGGATCAACGACAACTCGGTGATCCAGATGGAGGTCATCCGCGACAAGGTCGAGAAGCTGGCGGCCGGCGGGGTCGGTGTGGCCGGCGGGGTCGGCGGGGTCGGCGGGGCCCGCGACGCGGGCGCATGACGAGTGAGAAGGAGTACAGGACATGACTGTCGCATCCTGCTGTCAGCATGTGGCCGTCCGCGATGTTCCATCGGACAGGCGTCGCGGGGGAGAGCTGCGCGTGCTGCTCGGTCCGCGCACGGTGGGTAGCACCTCGGGCTTCATGGGTGTGGCCACCCTTCTTCCCGGCGAGAAGATCGCCGAGCACTACCACCCGTACAGCGAAGAATTTCTTTACGTAGCCACAGGGGGCATCGTCGTCGACTGTGACGACGTCCCGGTGGTCGTCGGATCCGGCGAGGGGCTCTACATCCCGATCGGGACGCGCCACCGGCTGCGCAACACCGGCGCCGAGGAGGCGTCGGTGGTCTTCCACCTCGGTCCCCTGGCTCCCCGTCCCGAGCTCGGACACGTGGACACCGAGGATGCCGCGAACACCGACCACGCGAACACCGACCACGTGAGCACCGAACGCGCTGACGGTGACCCGGTGGCCTCGACGTGAGCGCCCACCGCCGCGTTGTGGTGACCGGTGTGGGCGTGGTCGCGCCGGGTGGGGTGACGCGGGAGGCGTTCTGGTCCACCGTGACGCAGGGACGGACCGCCACCCGGCGCATCACCCTCTTCGACCCGTCACCGTTTCGCTCCCGGGTCGCCGCCGAATGCGACTTCGATCCGGCGTCCGCCGGGCTTTCCCCCCGCCAGGCGCGGCGCTCCGACCGCTACATCCAGTTTGCCATGGCCGCCGCTGCCGAGGCCGTCGCGGACAGCGGGATCGTCTTCGACGAGCTGACCGCGAACGCCACCGGTGTGGCGATGGGTACGGCGGTCGGGGGCACGACGGCGCTGGAAACCGAGTACGTCGTAGCCAGCGACACCGGCCGGCAGTGGCTGGTCGATCCCGACTACGCCGCGCCGTTCCTGTACCAGGCGCTGATGCCGAGCAGCCTGGCGGCCGACATCGGCTGCCAGTTCGGGACCCACGGCCCGGCGCAGGTCGTCTCCACCGGTTGCACGTCCGGGATCGACGCCATCGGCTACGGCTACCAGCTCGTCGCCGACGGGGAGGCGGAGGTCATGATCGCCGGTGCGTCGGACTCCCCGATCTCCCCGGTCACGCTCGCCTCCTTCGACGCGATCAAGGCGACGTCGCCGGACGACTCCGACCCCGAGCACGCCTCCCGGCCCTTCGACCGGGACCGCAAGGGCTTCATCCTGGGCGAGGGAGGCGCCGTTCTCGTCCTGGAGGAGATGGAGCACGCTCGCCGCCGCGGCGCGCACATCTACTGCGAGGTCGCCGGTTTCGCTACCCGCAGTAACGCCTTTCACATGACCGGGTTGCGTCCCGACGGCGCGGAGATGGCCGTCGCCATCAGCGACGCGCTGGCACAGGGACGGCTGGCGCCGACCGAGGTCTCCTACATCAACGCTCATGGTTCGGGGACCAAACAGAACGACCGGCATGAGACGGCCGCCTTCAAACGCGTTCTCGGTGAGCACGCCTACAAGGTGCCGATCAGTTCGATCAAGTCCATGGTCGGCCATTCGCTCGGTGCGATCGGTGCGATCGAGATGGCCGCCTGTGCCCTGGCCATCGAGCACGGGGTCGTCCCGCCGACGGCGAACTGGGCCAATCGGGATCCGGAGTGCGATCTCGACTACACGCCGAACACGGCGCGTGAGCAGCGGGTCGATGTCGCGCTGTCGGTCGGCAGCGGCTTCGGGGGGTTCCAGTCAGCCATGGTCTTCAAAGCGGACGCCCGAAGCGGCCGGCATACTGGACGGAGCCTGCCGGCAACGGAGAGCCACCAGCAGGTGGAGGCCGGACGGTGACGCCGCGCGCTGTGATCACCGGGATCGGGATCGTCTGCGCCAGTGGGATCGGCGCGGACACGTACTGGAAGACCGCGCTGTCCGGGGAGAGCCGGCTCGGGCGTATCACCCAGTTCGACCCGTCGCGCTACGACACCACCATCGCCGGTGAGGTCGACGGTTTCGGGGCGGCCGAGCACATGCCGAGCCGGTTCGTCGTGCAGACGGACCGGTGGACGCACCTGGCCTTCTGCGCTGCCGACCAGGCACTGGCGGACGCGGGGATCGACCCGCAAGTCCTTGACCCGTACGACATGTCCGTCGCGCTCGCCAGCGGCTCCGGCGGAAACGCGTTCGGTCAGTACGAGCTCCAACGCCTGTGGAGCTCACCGTCGCGCACGGTGGGTGCGTACCAGTCGATCGCCTGGTTCTACGCGGCCACGGTGGGGCAGCTGTCGATCCGGCACGGCATGAAGGGGCCGTCGGTGGTCCTGGTGTCGGAGAGTGCCGGCGGCCTGGACAGCTTCGCCCACGCGGCGCGGCTCGTCCGCCGCGGGACCCCGGTGGTGCTCGCTGGTGGGACCGAGGCGCCGCTGTCCCCGTACGCGTTGACCTGCCAGCAGCACAACCGTGCCATGACGTCCCGTACCGATCCGGCCCGTGCCTACTGCCCGTTCGACGTCAATGCGGACGGTTACGTTCCCGGGGAGGGTGGCGCCGTTTTCGTCGTGGAGGACCTCGACCACGCCCTGGCCCGCGGTGCCTCCGTCATCTACGGGGAGATCGCCGGTGTGTCCGCCACGTTCGACGGCCGGCACTCGCGACGCCACGGCGGCTTCGACGTGGGCCAGTACGCCCGGGCGATGACCACGGCGCTGGAGCGGGCGGGCCGGCGGCCCGAAGACGTCGATGTGGTCTTCCCCGACGCTCTCGGGGTGCCCGCCTCCGACCGTGACGAGTGCGCCGCCATGCGGACCGCGTTCGGATCGGCATCACCAGCAGTGACGACGCAGAAGCCACTGGTGGGGCGTCTCTACCAGGGCGGGGCCGCCCTGGACGCGGCGACCGCGCTGCTGGCCATGCGTCATGATCTCCTTCCGCCGGCGGGTGTCCGTGCTCCCGCACCGGGATGCGAGCTGAACTTCGTGTCCGAGGTGACCCCCACGCCGGTTGCCACCGCGATGGTCAACGCCCGCGGCTTCGACGGGTTCAACGCGTCGCTCGTCCTACACCGCTATCAGGAGGAGAAGTAGATGTTCAACTTGGACGCGACCAGCGGCCCCGGGATGGGGGCGGTGGTACGCACGGCGATCGGCACCGCCACGGACACGGTGCGGACGCTGCTGCGCATGCGCGCCCGTCCCGGTCGTGAGCAGGAGTTCGAAAGCGCCTGGCTGAAGGCGGCGGAGGTCATCAGCACGGTGCCGGGAAACATCCGCCAGGACCTGATGCGCAATCCGGACCTGCCCGGGGAGTACGTGATCGTGGCCGACTGGGAGAACCGCTCGGCGCTGGACGCCTTCGGGCGCAGCTCACGCCGGGACCACCTCACCGCCGCCCTGCGCGATCTCCGGGACGGCGCCGAGCGGCACACCTACGACGTGCTGCACACCCTGGAAGGGCGGGGGTCGGCAGTCCGGGTCCTGGTCACGACCACCGTGCCCGCCGGCGAGGAGGAGGCGTTCCAGCAGGCGTTCCTCGACGTCGCCGAGGCCATGCACGGCGTCGCCGGCCGCATCCGGGAGGAACTGCTGCACGAGCCCGGCACGCGGACGTTCCACCTGCTGGCGGAGTGGACCTCCGAGAAGGCGTTCCTGGCCTGGGTGGGGGATCCGCACCACAGCGACCGCACCAGCCAGCTCATTCCATTCCTCGACCGTGGTTTCTCCCGTCGCATCTTCTCGATTGTCGCTCGCCCACCGGAGGCCGAGATGAACGCCGACACGAACCCCGATACGAACGCGGGCGCGAACGCCGGCACGAACGCCCGCTCCGATCAGGGCACGGCCCTGGAGCAGCACCCGGCCGGTGCCCTGACCACGACCATCCGGCCGGAGGTCACCGGCGCCCGGCGGCCCGAGGCGAACGCGACAACCGACGTGCTGGTGGTCGGCGCGGGACCGACCGGGCTCACCCTTGCCATCGAGCTCGCCCGTCGCGGGATCGCCTGCCGGCTGGTGGACAAGAGCACCGAGCCACCAGGCCAGGCGGACAAGGCCATCGGCGTGCATTGCCGGACGATGGAGATCTGGGAGGATCAGGGCATCGTCCAGGAGGCCATGGACGCCGGCATCTGGCTCGACGGCCAGATCGTCGTCGTCAACGGACGCCAGACCCATCGGGTCGAGTGGGACCTGCCGGAGCTGCCGTACGCCCACCTCGGATTGCCGCAGTACGAAACGGAACGCATCCTCACCGACCGCCTCAGCGCGCTCGGCGGGTCGATCGAGCGGGGCGTGGAACTGCTCGGCCTCACCCAGGACGCCGCCGGTGTGACCGCGCGGTTGTCGACCGCCGGCGGCGAGACAACAGTGCGGGCGAAGTACATCGTGGGATCCGACGGCGCGCACAGCACCGTCCGCAAGGAACTGAACCTGTCCTTCAACGCCGGCTCCGGGCGTTTCCCCCAGCTGTTCATGCTCGCCGACATCGAGGTCGACTGGTCGATGCCCGAGGGCTACCTGCTGCGCTTCCTGCACGAGACCGACGGCCAGATGGACGGGATGCTCGTGTGCGTCCCGTTGCGGGGCCACGGCCGCTATCGCATCGCGACCATGGCGCCGCCGCGCATCATGGCCGAGGCCGCCCGTACGGACGTGCCGCCCGGTTTCATGAAGGAGTACGAGCCGCCGACACTGGCCGAGTTCCAGGTCGCGCTCGATCGGCTGGCGCCGCCCGGGACCGCCGCGCGCAACCTGCGCTGGTCGTCGATCTTCCGGATCAGCCACGGGATCGTCGATCGTTACCGGGTCGGCCGGGCGTTCGTCGCCGGTGACGCCGCGCACCTGCATCCACCGGCGGGCGGTCAGGGCATGAACACCGGCATCCAGGACGCCTACAACCTCGGCTGGAAGCTCGCGCTCGCGGCGGGTGGGCACGCAGGGCCGGACCTGCTCGACAGCTACGAGGCCGAGCGCCGCCCCGCCGGGGAGTCGGTCATGGGCCGCGCCGTACGGGTTGCGTTCACCGACGAGATGGACAACGAGGACGAGAAGGCGCAGTTCCTCGACGAGATGCAGATGACCCTGACCTACCGCGGTACCCCCTGGGTCGGGGAGGCGTTGGGCTGGGACGCCCCGGACCGGGGGCCGGCGGCCGGCGACCGCGCGCCTGACGTGCACGGGTTGACCCGTCGCGGTGTCGGGCACCGGTTGCGACTGTTCGAGCTGATCCAGGGAACCGTGCACACACTGCTGTTCTACGGGGACGCCTCCTCGACCGAGGAGGACCTGATCGGCTACGAGAAGATAGCCGTCGCGGCCCGGCGGCAGGCCGCGGGACTGATCAATATCTATGTTGTACTGGCCCCGGACGCCTTCACTCCCGCGGGTATCGACCTTCCCGTCATCCGCGACACCGAGCGTGACTACAGATCCGTTTACGGGACCACCGGGCCGTGCGCCTATCTGATCCGGCCGGACGGGCACGTCGGTTTCCGCACCAGGCCGGTTCTCGCCGGCGCGCTCGAAGATCATCTGCGCACCGTTTACGGCGGTGATGGTGGCTGATCTCATCACCAGCGGAGAAAAGGACGATCCGGCCACGGAAGGCACCAGGCAAGGGCGTCGGGGGGCGCGATGATCGGATACGCAGAACGGGGAGTTGAATGGCAAGCAGCAGGCGGCTGCAGGTCGTGGTGTGCGGCGCCGGGGTGGCGGGGACGACGGTGTCCCTTGCTCTGGCGCGACTCGGGCACGCGGTGACGCTGATCGAGCGGGATACCGCGGTGAGACCCTCCCGGGTCGACGAGGCCAGCGCCTGGAAACGGATCGGGGTGGCGCAGCTGCACCAGCCGCACGCCTTTCTTGCTCGGATCTGCTCGGAACTCCTCGCGGGTCTGCCCGACGTGGTGGACGCCCTGCGGGTCGCCGGTGCGGTCGAGGTGTCCCTGCCGGATGGAGTGCTCTTGTTGCAGTGCCGCCGCAGCACGTTGGAATGGGTGCTGCGGCGGAGTGTCGAGGCGGAGCCCGGGATAGACCTGCGGGCCGGGACTGTCCAGCGGGTGGAGACGCAGCGGGGGACGGTTGTCGGGGTGCGCCTCGCCGGGGGCGGGTCGTGCCCGGCTGATCTCGTGATCGACTGTGGTGGCCGGCGCAGCCGTCTCACGGCCGGCCTGCGAGCCGAGGAGACCTTCGACGAGCCGGCCAACGAGGTCTACGTGTCCCGTCGCTACCGGGCGCTGCCGGGACGGCAACTCGGCCCGGTCAGGCACGGAGCGGTCGGGGTCGAGGAATCGGACGGTTACGCGCTGCTCGTCTTTCCTCACGACGCCGGTACCTTCACCGTCGCCTTCGTCCACATGCCACGGGACAGGGGTCTGGCCGCGTTGCGCAGGACGCCCGTGTTCGAATCCGCCGCGCGCATCATGTCGCTCGGGGCGGACTGGACCGATCCCGACTTCGCCGAGCCGATCTCCAACATCATGGTCATGAAAGGTCTGCGCAACGCGTTCCGGCCGTTGGGTCCGACCGCGCCCGCCGGCCTGCATGCGCTCGGCGACGCGGTCTGCACCACCAACCCGCATTTCGGTCGAGGCGCATCCCTGGCCGTCATGCACGCGTTCAGGCTCGTTCAAGCGGTGGCCGAGGACCCCTCCGATCCCGCCGCGTGGCGTGACCGGGTCGATGCCTGGGTCCACGACGAGCTGTGGTCGTGGTTCGACGACGTCCGGTTGCTCGACCGGGCGCGCTCCGCGGCCTGGGGTGCGGTCATGGATGGTGGGCCTCCCACCATCCCGTCGATGAGCCCGCCGAGCCCGGTTGCGGTGCCGCGGTTCGTGGTGCTTGCCGCCGCCGGTGCCGATCCGGTGGTCGCGACGGCGGCGCTGCGCCACATGCAGATGGTGGATCCGCCCGGCGCACTGGACGCGGTGGAACCGCGGGTGGCGGATCTGATCGCCGGGGGGTGGCGTCCGAGCCGTCCCACGGGCGTTCCCACCCGGGCGGAACTGGTCGATATGATCTCCGCTGTCAGCGTCCCGGCACGGTGATCGCCGTGATGACCAGGCCGTTGCGGGCCAGCCAGCGGCCGGTGAAGCCGGTCAGCCGTTCGGGGAGCCGGGCTTCCGGGAGCGCGGAAAGATCATGGTTGCGCTGCCCTCGGCCCGGTGGAACGCCGCCGGGGAGCACCGGTCCGTCCACCAACAGCCGGGCGGAGAAGGTACCCCCGAGCGGGTCGACCGTGATGGCCGCATCCTCGAAACCGAGCCAGCGTCGGGCCAGCGGAAACCATGCCTTGTAGACCGACTCCTTGATGCTGAACAGCAGCCGGTCCCAGTGCACGGCGGGATCGCCGTGCATCAGCGGGCCGAGCCAGTCGTGTTCCTCGGGCAGGGCGATCTGGTCGAGCACACCCTCCGGCAGGACCTCGTTCGGTTCGGCATCGATACCGACCGTGACTATGTCGGTGGATCGGGCTACCACGGCGGCGCGGTAGCCGGCACAGTGCGTGATGCTGCCGATCACCCCGGAGGGCCATTGTGGTTCCCCCCGGGGTCCGCGCAGCACCGGCGCCGGCGGCACGCCCAGGCCCGCGAGCGCGCGGTGGGCGCATACCCGGGCGGTGGTGAACTCCCGGCGACGTTTGTCCACGGACCGCGCGAGCGTCGCCTCCTCCTCGGGGAACAGCACAGCATCCGGATCGTCGGTGAAGGCCTCCACCGCGACCACGTCGGGGGGAAGCAGCGTCGCGAGCAGCTCGGTCCCAGGCATAGTGATGCCGGTCACGTCGCTTGCGGGTATACCGGTTTCAGGCATGCCTGTTCCAGACATCTCGGTACCGGACATCTCGGTCTCAGTCATGCCGGTCCGGCTCCGGCAGTATCTGTCGGGGGATGCTGCGGGGGCCGTTCCACCGGCGCCACTCCCGGGGATAACCGATCGAAACCTCCTCGAACCGGACGCCGTCATACCACGTTGTCCGAGGGATGTGCAGGTGGCCGTACACCACGGCGGCGGCGCGGAATCGCCGGTGCCAGTCGGCGGTGTTCTCGGTACCACACCACTGCGCAAACTCCGGATAGCGCAACACGTATGTCGGATCCCGTACGAGCGGGAAATGATTCACCAGGACGGTGGGTAGCTGCGGATCGCATTCGGCGAGCCGTTCGCGGGTGTGTTCGACCCGGGCCCGCGACCACGCGTCCACACTCGGGTAGGGGTCGGGAACCAGCAGGTACTCGTCCGCGCAGACCACGCCCGTCCGGTGCGCCAGGGCGAGCGCCTCCTGTTTGGAACCGGTACCGGCCGGGCGGAAGGTGTAATCGTAGAGGAGGAACAGCGGAGCCACGGTAACCGGACCGCCGGCACCCTCCCATATCGGATACGGATCCTCCGGGGTGAGAATGCGCAGGCTCCGGCACATCTCCACCAGGTGGTGGTAACGTCGCTCACCGGTCAACTGCACCGGATCCTTTTTCGGCGTCCACAGCTCGTGGTTGCCCGGCACCCAGATCACGGTGGAGAACCGGGAGCGCAGCAGCGCCAGCGCCCATTCGATTTCCGCGACGATCTCACCGACGTCACCGGCGACGATCAGCCAGTCCGCGTCCGATCCTGGTCGTAGTTCCTCGATGATTCGGCGGTTCTCGGCATACGCCACATGCAGATCACTGATGGCGAGCAGTTTCCCGGCCGCCCGGAACGTGGTCACCTGTCCGACCCTACCTATCCTCCCACCGGATCCGGTGGGAAGTTCCGCGGAATCGCTCGACGCAGTCGTGCGACGGTTCCCGTCCGACACAGCCGTCCGATCGAGCTGTTCGATGGAATCGTTCGATCGAATCAGCCAACCGGGTCAGTCGATGACCTCAGGCTCCGTGCCCGCGTCCAGCCAGTCGGAATAGGAGTTCCCGGTCACCTGCTCAAGGAGGGCGATGTCGTCGACGAAGTACGGCAGGACGGCCCGGCGCTGCGCCGGGGTGAGTTTCGGCCGTCCACCCGAACTGCGCCGCAGCGCGGTCAGCAGAGGTCCGCGGAAGACCTTGCGTACCGGCACCGGGAAATACTGGCCGATCCTGCCGCCGTTGCGCAGCAGCGCCCGCAGGACGGTGTTCAGCGGGGTGTCCGCGACATAGGAGGAGACGTTCTCGGACGGGACGACGTCGAGCACGCCGGTGGAGACCTCCAGGAACTCGCAGACCTGGTCGAGGGTGGCCGCGGGGGAGTCCCGCAGGTCGCGGTAGCGCAGCAGGAGCACCTGCTCGCGGGCGAACAGGGTGTACAGGTGCTGGATCTGCTCGCCGTAGCGGCCCTGGGAGACGTAGTGCCAGAAGTCGGCCCAGCCCGCTGCCTTGCGGGGCTGCTCCAGCGCGCACGCCCGCACGAAGTCGCGTTCGGGCTCCAGGCCCGCCGCCCACAGGTGGGTCCAGTTCGAGTGCGCCCGGTCCACCGGGTTACGCAGGAGCACGACCAGTTTCGCCTTGGGGAGCAGGCGCTTGATCCTGGCCTGCGCGTCGAGGTCGTAGAGGTAGAATGGAGTGGCCTCGCCGCGCAGCGTGCCGTGCGGCGCCGTATTGAACAGCGCTTCGTAGTCCTTACGCTTCCAGACGTGCTCCTGGTAGGTCTGGACATCGCCGGGCCCGCCCTGAGCCGGCGGCGGGCCGTCACTGAGGAAGAACTTCGGTTCCTTTACCGCGGAGAGGAACAGTTGGGGATGCCGGGTGAGCGCAGCGTGTAGCGCCGTGGTGCCGGCCTTGGGAACCCCGAGGATGAAGAAGTCGGGCAGGGACATCTCCCGGGAACCTCCAGCAATGTGATCGATCGACGCCCGATGCGTACGCGGTTAGAGCACGTGGGCAGTACCTACGTCCATAGTCGACCCATTCGGTGGAGAAGTCGCGCAATCGTCCCGTCCGACCGGACCGTCCGCCCGGAACTAATTGGACCAAAAGGACCAATCGAACGAGCGGGCCTACCGAATCGCCCGGACCGACCGAGCGGACCGGATCGAGCGGATCGAGCGGAGCGAGCGGACCGCCTGACCGGGTGGAGCGCAGGTCAGCGTCCGGTTCGTTTCGGCCGGCTGACGCTGTTGCCGAACTCGTCGATGAGACCGGCGCGTCGCAACGCGTCGGCGAGAGCACCGTCGGGCACGTCATTCGATCCGCCGCGGCGGGTGCGCGGCTGCGCCCCGCCGGACCGTGTTCCGCCGGATCGTGCTCCACGGGGTTGCGTTCCGCGGGGCGCACCGGAGGCGGTGGCGTTGCGCTCACGGGGCGTTGCCGACGGTGCGGCATCTCGCTCACGGCGGCGTCCCGCACCCGATGACGTGCGCTGGTCGGCACGGCCGGCGTCGGCGTCGGCATCACCGTCGAGCCGCAGTGTCAGCGAGATGCGTTTGCGGGCTATGTCGACGTCGAGCACCTTCACCCGGACGATGTCGCCGGGCTTGACCACCTCGCGCGGGTCGGAGACGAAGTTCCTCGACATCGCCGAGACGTGGACGAGGCCATCCTGGTGCACCCCGACGTCGATGAACGCGCCGAACGCGGCGACGTTGGTGACGACGCCCTCCAGCACCATGCCGGGTGTGAGATCGGCGAGCGTCTCCACGCCGTCGGCGAACGCCGCGGTCCGGAACGCCGGGCGTGGGTCGCGGCCCGGTTTCTCCAGTTCCCTGAGGATGTCGGTGACGGTCGGCAGGCCGAAGGTGTCGTCGACGAAGTCTGTGGGCCGCAGGGCTCGCAGTGTCGAGCTGTTGCCGATCACCATCGTGATGTCATTGTTCGTAGCCGTAAGGATCCGGCGTACCACCGGATATGCCTCCGGGTGCACGCTGGAGGCGTCCAGCGGATCGTCACCGCCGCGGATGCGCAGGAAGCCGGCGCACTGCTCGAACGCCTTCGGGCCCAGCCGGGAGACGTCTGTGAGCGCCCGGCGGGAACGGAACGGGCCGTTGGCGTCGCGGTGGCGCACGATGTTCTCCGCGAGCCCCTCGCCGATGCCCGACACGCGCGTCAGCAGCGGCACCGAGGCGGTGTTGACATCGACGCCGACGGCGTTGACGCAGTCCTCCACCACCGCGTCCAGCGAACGCGACAGTTTAACCTCGGACAGGTCGTGCTGATACTGGCCGACTCCGATCGAGCGGGGGTCTATCTTGACGAGCTCTGCCAGTGGATCCTGCAGCCGGCGTGCGATGGACACCGCGCCGCGCAACGACACGTCCAGCTCGGGCAGCTCCCGCGAGGCATAGGCGGACGCGGAGTACACCGAGGCGCCGGCCTCGGACACCACGATCGTGGTGAGCTTGAGCTCCGGGTGCCGCTTGGCAAGATCGCTTGCGAGCCTGTCGGTCTCACGGGAGGCGGTTCCGTTGCCGATCGCGACGAGTTCAACATTGTGGGTACGCGCGAGCCGGGCGAGGACGGTGATCGACTCGTCCCAGCGTCGCCGCGGCTCATGCGGATAGATCGTCTCGGTCGCCACCACCTGGCCGGTCGGGTCGAGCACCGCGACCTTCACGCCGGTACGTAGGCCCGGGTCGAGCCCCATGGTCGCCCGCGCGCCAGCGGGCGCCGCGAGCAGGAGGTCCCGCAGGTTCACGGCGAACACCCGGACCGCGGTGTCCTCCGCCACCTGCCACAGGCGCATCCGCAGGTCGATGTCAAGGTGGACGAGGATCCGGGTGCGCCATGCCCAGCGCACCGTCTCCAGCAGCCAGCGGTCGGCCGGACGGCCGTTGTCGGCGACGGCGAAGCGCTCGGCGACGGTGATCTCGTAGCTGCTGGGCTGCGCCGTCTGCCGTGGCACTGTTGCTGCCTGCCCGCCGGTGGCGTCTCCGTCGGTGGCCTGGCCGTCGGCGCCGTCTGTGTCAGTGGCCTCCGGTTCGAGGGTGAGGTCGAGGACCTCCTCCTTCTCGCCGCGGAACAGCGCCAGGATCCGGTGCGAGGGCAGGGTGGTGAAGGGCTCGGCGAAGTCGAAGTAGTCGGCGAACTTGGCGCCGGCATCCTGCCTGCCCTCGCGTACCCGGGAGGTGAGCCGGCCCCGCGACCACATCCGCTCACGCAACGTCCCGATCAGGTCCGCGTCCTCGGCGAAGCGCTCGACCAGGATGGCGCGCGCACCCTCCAGAGCGGCGGTCGTGTCGGCGACCCCCTTGTCGGGGTCGACGAAAGCGGTAGCGGTTGTCTGCGGATCCTGCGACGGATCGGCCAGCAGCATCTCGGCGAGGGGTTCCAGACCCGCCTCCCGGGCGATCTGGGCCTTGGTGCGGCGCTTGGGCTTGTAGGGCAGGTAGATGTCCTCCAGGCGGGCCTTGGAGTCGGCCGCCATGATCTGCGCCTCGAGCGCGTCGTCCAGCTTGCCCTGGGAGCGGATCGACTCGAGGATCGTCGTGCGTCGGTCCTCCAGCTCACGCAGGTAACGCAACCGCTCCTCGAGGGTCCGCAACTGCGCGTCGTCGAGCATGCCGGTCGCCTCCTTGCGGTAGCGGGCGATGAACGGCACGGTGGCCCCGCCATCGAGCAGATCGACGGCCGCGGTCACCTGCCCCTCACGCACGCCGAGCTCCTCGGCGATCCTGCGATGAACCGACGTCGTCACGATCTCGATCCGCCTTCGTAGCTGAGGTCTTCAGAGGTGTCGGTGACCAGCTTGCCTGACCACCGGGCCCACCGACGCATCAGCCCCGTCTCATCAGGTCCGGATCAGTCCGAATCACTATTGATCAGTCTGGATCAGTCCGGACTGTCCGGATCGGCCCCCATCCAGCCGGGATCGGCAGGACTTCCGAAGATCGGAAAGAGCCCGTCCGTGGGGATGACGACCCCCACACCGGCTTGCGCGCAAGCCGTGTAGAGTCTTGGTTCGTTACAGGTCCGGGTGGCGGAATGGCAGACGCGCTAGCTTGAGGTGCTAGTGCCCTCTAAGGGCGTGGGGGTTCAAGTCCCCCCTCGGACACAGACACTACGCACACCGATGATCTCGGTGCTGCTTCAGCCAGGACGGTCTGCGTTTCGTGGTCGTAGGTCAGGCGCAGGCCAAGCTGTTGGTAGACCTCGGCCTTGTCTTCCGGGTCGGCCTTGTCGAGGACGGTGAGGAGTCCTCCGAGGGCATCGACCAGATTTTTGATCTCCTGGCGAGTCATGCGGCGTCGGGGTGAGCTGGGCTGTCGGGCTCTGTTGCATTGGGCGGAGGCAAGGCATGGTGGACCTGTGCCGGGCGGGTGCTCAGACGGCCAGCGCGAGCTCGGTGAAGGCAGCTCGTCAAGGACCCGCGGGTAGGCGGCGGCCCGGTCGGTG
>NZ_CAAAFR010000126.1:0-6453 GCF_900634745.1 Protofrankia symbiont of Coriaria ruscifolia | reverse complement strand
GTCGGGGAAGCGGGCGAGCAGGGCGGTGGCGCGGCTGGGGTGGGGGTGGATGTGCCAGTCGGCGAAGCGTGCCAGGGCTTCGCGGGAGGTTGCGTTGAGGAGTTGGCGGGTGTGGACGGCGTCGAGCGCGCGGGCTTCGGTCCGCCAGACGTGCCGGTCGAGGTCGGCGTCGGTGGGCACCGCCGCCCTCACCACCGACCAGCTCCGGGTCCTGGGCGAGCTGCGCGACCGCTACCGCTTCTTCCACTGGTCCCTGGAGTTCCCCGACGTCCTGCCGGGTGGCTTCTCCTGCGTTCTCGGTAATCCGCCCTGGGAGCACACAGAGTTGAAGGAGAAAGAGTTCTTTGCGGCCCGTGATCCCGAGATCGCGAACGCGCCCAACACCGCCGCCCGCGCCCGGCTGATCAAACAGGTCGCTGAGGACCGTCCGGGGCTCTGGGCTGAGTGAACCTTTCCCGGTAACCGTAGGTGGCATTGATGTCACTCAACGCCACTGGTGGTTACCGGGAAAGGTTCAGTCGGCGAACATCATCGCGGTCGCGGCCGAGGATTCGACCGCGCGGTCCGCGAGCGGCTGAGTGCGTCGTACGCCCGAGGGCTGGCCCGAACCCGCAGCTGATCGGCGCCTGGATATACGGCGTGCGGATGCTCTTCGGGTCGGGTGGTGAGGCCGCCTCGATCGATGTTCCACCGAGCTTCCAGACCACCGGCGGACGCTGGATTTCCGGGGCGCCAGCCCCGACGCCACGGCCGTCGCCTGTCGACGAGGCGGGCCATTCGGTGGGAGGTCCCGGTGTCATTACAAGGAAAAGTCGCCGTGATCACCGGCGGCACGCGCGGGTTGGGGCGGAGTATCGCCGAGGCATATCTCGCTGCCGGCGCACACGTCCTGTACGCGGGTCGCGGTGGGGCCTGGCCGGCGGAGTCCCTTACGGCGGAGTCCCTTACGGCGGAGTCCGTTACCGCGGAGCGCAGCGCGTTCGCGCCGGTGGATGTCACCGACGCGGCGTCGGTGACGGGCCTGTTCGAGATCGCCCGTGAGCGGTTCGGCCGGGTTGACGTGGTGGTTGCCAACGCGGGGATCAGCCGGCCCGGCGCGATCGCGGACCTGGCGGAGCCGTCCTGGGACGAAGTGATCGCGACCAATCTGACCGGGGTGTTCCGCACCGTGCGGGCCGCGGTGCCGCATCTTCGCAAGGAGGGCGGTCGCATCATCACGGTCTCGTCCGTGCTCGCCGGGCGGGCGGTGCCCGCGGCCGGGGCCTACGCGGCGTCGAAGGCCGGGGTGGAGGCGCTGACCAGGACGGCCGCGGTCGAGCTCGCCCCGCTCGGGATCACCGTCAACTGTCTGGCGCCCGGTTTCATCGCGGCCGGCATGGGTCTGGCGCTCACCTCGAACGAGCAGGTGTGGTCCCACTTCTCGACGAAGCTCGCCGGGGGCCGGGTCGGCACCGCCGCCGAGGTGGCGCGCGCGGCCGTTTTCCTGGCCGGCCCGGACAGCGACTACATCAACGGTCACATCCTGGAGATCAACGGAGGCCTGCGATGGTGAACGAGCGACGGGTCGTCATCAGTGGCATCGGCGTGGTCGCCCCCGGGGGAGCGGATACCGAGGCGTTCTGGAAACTGATTACCTCAGGCACCACCGCGACCCGGCGGATCAGCTCCTTTGACCCCGCCCCGTTCCGCTCCCGGGTTGCCGCCGAGGTCGATTTCGATCCCGCCGAGGCCGGTCTGAGCCCGCAGGAGATCCGGCGGATGGATCGGGCCGCCCAGTTCGCGGTGGTGGCCGGGCGGGCGGCGCTGCGGGACGCCGGGCTTTCCCCGGCGGGAACCCCGGGCGCCGGCACCGACGGTCTCGACCCGTCCCGGACCGGTGTCACGATCGGCAGCGCGGTGGGCTGCACGATGAGCCTGGAACGCGAGTACGTCGTGGTCAGCGATGCGGGCCGGTCCTGGCTGGTCGACCACACCTACGGCGTCCCGCACCTCTACGGCTACCTGGTCCCGACGTCGTTGGCGACCGAGGTGGCCTGGTCGGCGGGGGCGGAGGGGCCGGTGGCGGTCGTCTCCACCGGGTGCACCTCGGGCATCGACGCGGTCGCGCATGCCGCCGAGCTGATCCGGGAGGGTTCCGCGGACGTCATGGTCGCCGGCGCCACCGACGCTCCGATCTCGCCGATCACCCTGGCCTGTTTCGACGCCATCAAGGCGACGACGCCGCGCGAGGACGACCCGGAGCGTGCGTCCCGGCCGTTCGACCGCACGCGCAACGGCTTCGTGCTCGGTGAGGGCAGCGCGGTGTTCGTCCTGGAGGAAGCCGAGCAGGCCCGCCGCCGGGGCGTGCGCGGCTACGCCGAGGTGGCCGGCTACGCGGCCCGGTGCAACGCCTTCCACATGACCGGGTTGCGTCCGGACGGGCGGGAGATGGCCGAGGCGATCAACGTCGCCCTGCGGCAGGCCCGGCTCGCCCCGACGGACGTGGACTACATCAACGCCCACGGCTCCGGCACCAAGCAGAACGACCGGCACGAGACGGCGGCGTTCAAGCGGAGCCTCGGCGAGCACGCCCGGCAGGTGCCGATCAGTGGGATCAAGTCGATGATCGGCCATTCTCTCGGCGCGATCGGCGCGATCGAGATCGCGGCCTGCGCACTGACGATCACCCACGGTCTCATTCCGCCGACCGCCAATCTGCGGGAACCCGATCCTGAATGTGATCTTGACTACGTTCCGTTGACCGCATGTGAGCGGAAGGTGACCGGTGTACTCACCGTGGGCAGCGGGTTCGGCGGTTTCCAGAGCGCGATGGTGCTGACTCGCCCCGGCCAGGAGCAGCGATGAGCGCGTCCGCGGCCACTGCCGCCGCCACGGAGCCGATGCCCGCAGCAACCGCAGCAAGGAAGTCAACGGCCGGGACGGAGCGCGCTCAGGTGCGGGCCGTCGTCACCGGTCTCGGCATCGTCGCCCCGAATGGTGTCGGTACCCCCGCGTACTGGGCGGCCACTCTGGCGGGCCGCGGCGGGATTCGCCGCCTGACGCGCTTCGACCCGGACGGCTACCCGGCCCGGCTCGCCGGGGAGGTCGCCGGCTTCGACGCCGCCGCGCTCATCCCCGGCCGGCTGCTCGCGCAGACGGATCACATGACCCGGATGGCTCTCGTCGCCGCCGACGAGGCCATCGCCGACGCCGGGATCCAGCCCGGTGAACTCCCCGAGTTCGACTTCGGCGTGATCACCGCGAACGGCTTCGGCGGGTTCGACTTCGGGCAGCGGGAGCTGCAGAAACTGTGGCGGCAGGGGCCCTCCCACGTCAGCGCCTACCAGTCGTTCGCCTGGTTCTACGCGGTCAACACCGGCCAGATCTCGATCCGGCACGGGCTGCGCGGGCCGAGCGGCGTGCTGGTGACCGACCAGGCCGGTGGCCTGGACGCACTGGGCCAGGCCCGCCGGGCGCTGCGGTCGGGCGCACGTCACATGGTCACCGGCGGACTGGAGAGCCCGCTGTGCCCCTGGGGCTGGACCGCGCTGCTGGCCGGTGGGCGATTGTCGACCCGCGACGACCCGTCCCGCGCGTACCTGCCGTTCGACGCGGACGCGAACGGCACCGTGGCCGGTGAGGGCGGGGCGATCCTGGTGCTGGAGGAGACCGAGGCGGCCCGGGCCCGCGGCGCGCCGCAGGTGTACGGGGAGCTGGTCGCCTACGCGGCGACCTTCGACCCCGCTCCGGGCAGCGGCCGGGAGCCGGCGCTGCGCCGCGCGATCGAGCTCGCCCTGGACGAGGCCGCGATCAGTCCGGCCGCGGTGGACGTCGTGTTCGCCGACGGTGCCGGCATACCTGAGCTCGACCGCGCGGAGGCCAGGGCGATCCGGGCGGTGTTCGGCCCCCGCGGTGTGCCGGTCAGCGTGCCGAAAACGCTGGTCGGCCGGCTGACCTCGGGCGGCGCGGCACTCGACGTGGCGACGGCGCTGCTGGCGATGCGCGACGGGGTGATTCCACCGACCGTGAACGTCACTGATCCGGTGTTCGCCGACGCGCTCGATCTGGTCGGCCCGGCCGGCCGGCCGGCAACGCTCGGCACCGCGCTGGTCCTCGCCCGCGGCGAGGGCGGGTTCAACGCCGCCGCCGTCCTGCGCCGCCCGGTGTGACACCGCTGTTCCGCAACGACCGATGAGACGGAGCCAGCAGATGACCGACACCCACGCTATCGGGCAGCAGGTCGACGCCCCCGGCCCGCCGCCCGCTCCGCTGACCCGCATACGGCTGGTGGACGTCCTGCGCGAGAGCGCCGGCGACGTCGAGGACGTCGACCTGGACGGCGACATTCTCGACGTGCCCTTCACCGACCTCGGCTACGACTCGATCGCGCTGCTGGAGGTGTCCGGCCACATCGAGCGCGACTACGGAATCTCCCTCGGCGACGACGCCGTCCAGGAGGCGACCACCATCCGCGCGTTCCTCGACCTGGTCAACGCGCAGCTGCGGCACCAGGCGGTCTGAGCACCCGAAAATACGCCACCGTAACGGAAGGGAGACCACGATGACGCAGGCGGACCGGCGAGTCGCGCTTGTCACCGGAGGGACCAGCGGAATCGGGCTCGCGGTAGCCTGCGCGCTCGGTGGGCTGGGCTGGCAGATCTTTCTCGTCGCCCGGCACGCCGACGACATCGCGGTGACCCTCAAGGATCTACAGCAGGACGGCGTCGACGCCGCCGGTGCTCCCGGCGACGTGCGCTCCGGCGCGGACATCGCCACGTTCGTCCAGGCCGCCGTCGACCGTTTCGGCGGGATCGACGTGCTGGTGAACAACGCCGGCCGCAGCGGCGGCGGGGCCACCGCGGGGATCTCGGACGAGCTCTGGGACGACGTCATCGACACCAATCTGAACAGCGTGTTCAGGGTGACCCGCGAGGTTCTCAACCAGGGCGGGCTGCTGGAACGCGGCTGGGGTCGGGTCATCAACATCGCCTCCACCGGCGGCAAGCAGGGCGTCGTCCTCGGCGCGCCCTACTCGGCGTCGAAGCACGGCGTCGTGGGTTTCACCAAGGCCCTCGGGCTGGAACTGGCGAAGACCGGCGTGACGGTGAACGCCGTCTGCCCCGGCTATGTCGAGACGCCGATGGCGCGGCGGGTGCGGGCCGGCTACGCCGACGTGTGGGGCGTCACCGAAGACGAGGTCCTCGACCGCTTCGAGGCCAAGATCCCGCTCGGCCGCTACTCCACACCGGAGGAGGTCGCGGGCCTGGTGGGCTACCTCGTCACCCGGGCCGCCGACCCGGTGACCGCCCAGGCGATCAACGTCTGCGGCGGGCTCGGCAACTACTGATCCCGCACCGACTGACTCTGCGCCTACAGATCCTGCACCGACTCTGCGTTGATCTTTCTGTCCTTGACCTTCGCCGGTGGGCTCCCGCCGGCGCGCATCGCGAGGAGAGCCAGGCATGGTGAGCGAGGGCAGGTACCGGACCCGACACGAGATCGACGTCGCCGCCCCGGCGGACGACGTCTTCGCCCTGATCGCCGACGCGCCCAGTTGGCCGCAGGTGTTCCCGCCGACGGTGCACATCGAGCGCTTCGACGTGCGCGAGGTGGGCGGCACCGTCCACGAGCGGCTGCGGCTGTGGGCGACCGCCGGGGACGAGGTGCGCCACTGGGTGTCCCGCCGGGAGGTGGACCGCGCGGCCGGCACGGTCTCCTTCCGCCAGGAGGTCTCCCAGCCACCGATCGCCGGGATGGGCGGCGTGTGGCGGGTCGGCGCCGGCCCGGCCGGCACCACGAAGCTCGTGCTCGACCACGACTTCGACGTGGTCGACGACGACCCGCAGGGCCTGGCCTGGATCCAGGCCGCCGTGGACCGCAACAGCGGGGCGGAACTCGCCGCCCTGCGCAGGGCCGCCGAGCTGGCCACCCACCCGGAGGACCTCGCGCTCACGTTCACCGACACGATCGAGATCGCCGGCTCGGTGGACGACGTGTACGACTTCATCTACCAGGCGGACCACTGGCCGACCCGGCTCGACCACGTGGCCCGGGTCGAACTCGGCGAGCCCGAACCCGGCATCCAGCGCCTGGAGATGGACACCCACGCGATCGACGGATCGGTGCACACGACGGTCTCGTTCCGGCTCGGCTTCCCGCCCGGACGCATCCTCTACAAGCAGACCGTCCTGCCGAAACTGCTGACCGCGCATGTCGGGGAGTGGCTGCTGGAACCGGTGCCGGACGGGGTGCGCGCCTCCTCCCGGCACAGCATCCGGATCGACCCGACGGCGGTGACGGGCGTGCTCGGGGCGACGGCGACCGTCGCCGAGGCGCGCGAGTTCGTCCAGCGGGCGCTGAGCACCAACAGCCTGCGGACCCTTGACCGGGCCCGATCCTTCGCCGAGCAGCGCGCGGCCGGCTGGGTGCCCACCGCCACCTGACCGCGCTGCTGAGCCGCCCCCGCCCCACTCC